>QKJM01000729.1 GCA_003249315.1 Archangium sp. | reverse complement strand
CTACGTGGACAAGGCCACCCGCGAGGCGCAGTACCCCAAGCTGTGCGGAGAGGCCTATGCCCCCGGGGCCAAGGTGGCTGGCCAGCTCTGCGAGTACGACGTGCAGTGCGCCAGCAACATGTGCTCCGAGAACAGTTGCGACTACGTCGGCGTCTGCCTCTGCCAGGATGACGGGGACTGCTCGCCCAGCCAGTATTGCGACTGGATGTACAACGAGTGTGTGGAGAAGAAGCCGAACGGCGAATCCTGCTGGGACGGCAGCGAGTGCCTCTCGGGCTGGTGCGGCTGGGACTTCACCTGCGACTGAGCCCGTCCTCCGCATCCAGAAGGGCGACCGCGCCCGCTCCCTCGCGAGCGCGGTCGCCGAGCTCCGTCCACCCTTGGAGCCCGCCTCTCACTTGTTGAGGCGGATGACTTCCTCGTTGAGCGCGCCGGCGTAGGCCACCCAGCCAAGGTACGGCGCCATCATCCACGCCGCCGGCCGGTCCACCCGGCTCGCCATGGCCGTGTAGCCGGCGAGGCTCCCTCCCAGCGCCGCCATGTCCACCAGCGCCGCCCGCTTGCGCCGCTGGCCGAAGAAGAGCGGCGACCAGGATGCATTGCAACCGAGCTGCACGCCCCACAGGAGCAGCGCCCACGAGCGAGTGGGGCCCGCCGGCCGGTTCCACACCCGCCACGCCGACACCGTCATCAGCGTGTACAGCGCTGGCCACACCACCCGGAAGGCCCACGAAGGCGGCTGGAAGGGAGGTTTGCGCAGCCTCCGGTACCAGCGCTGATTCCCCCCATCCGTCACTCGCGCCGCCCACAGCGCCGCGCCCGCCGCCAGCACCCCGAAGGTGCCCAGCGCCACCAGTGACTCAGTGCGCAACGACGGGTTCTTCAACGTGCTCAGGGTCGGGTGCTCCAGGGTCGGCTGCTCCTGCATCGCTCGGCCTCCGGTCAGGGGACCAGAGAAGGCTGGCTCCTCCTCCTCGCGCCGTCCACCCCCCACCCCACGCCAGGTGCTAGAAAGGTCTCTTTCTGGAGGAATCCATGGCCACCGCGGACGACATCCTCACCTTCTGGTTCGGCCCCCCGCCCGACCCCGGCTACACCGCTCCCCAGGCGCACTGGTTCGAGAAGAACCCCGCCTTCGACGCCGAGTGCGCCCACCGCTTCCTCGCCACCTACGAGAAGGCCGCCGCCGGCGAGCTCCAGGCCTGGCGCGACGAGCCCCGGAGCTGCGTCGCCCTGCTGGTGCTGCTCGACCAGTTCCCCCGCAACATGTTCCGCGACTCCCCGCGCGCCTTCGCCACAGATGCCCAGGCCCGAGAGGTGGCCCGCCATGCGCTCGCCCGCGGCCTCGACACCTCCCTGCCCTCCATGTGGCGCTGGTTCGTCTACCTGCCCTTCGAACACAGCGAGGACCTCCAGGACCAGCGCCTCGCCGTCTCCCTCTTCGAGACGCTCGCCCAGCAGAGCCCGTCCAGCGCCGGGGCGCTCGACTATGCCCGGCGACACCTGCACATCATCGAGCGCTTCGGTCGCTTCCCCCACCGCAACGTCACGCTGGGGCGCACCTCCACTCCCGAGGAGGAGGCCTTCCTCCAGCAGCCAGGCTCCTCCTTCTGAGCCCGGCTGTCTCGGAGCGGCTGGCGGCGACGCCAGCCACCAGCCCTTCACCAGCGCCTAGTACCGCCCCACCAGCGTGACGTTGCTGTAGCTGGACCATGCGTGGAGCATCACGTACCAGGTGCCCGGGCTCGGGTTGTTGATGGTGCAGAGCTCGTTGTTGCCGCCCTGGTAGGGCCGGCAGTTGTAGGAGAGCAAGGTCGGTGCCGAGCCGAACTTGACGTAGAGGTCCACATCACCCGTGCCGCCGCTCGTCTCGAAGGACAGCCTGCTCACTCCCGCGGGCACGGTGAGAGCATAGAAATTCTTGTAGTCCGTGCTGGCCGACAGACCGCCGAGCAGGGTTCCGTTGGTGAGCGTAGAGGCCTCAATACCCTCACAGAAGCCATTCAGATGGAAGGTGGTGACCGGGTTGTACCCGAACTGGTCCGAGTAGAGCGTGCAGTTGGCCAGCGACGGATGGGGATAGAGCTGTGCGTTGGTGGAGACATCAGCCGTGGTGCCATAGACTCCATACAACGGGCGCAGCTTTTTCCTGGAGGAGGCCCGATACCACTTGTAATAACCATCCGCGTCGACGGCCTGCATGGTCGGGCCGCTCAAGTACATCAAAAAGAGATACTGGCTGTTTATCCCATAGCCATAGCTGTCTATGTAGGTATTGGGAGCGTAGGAGGAGGTCTCGACGTATTCGCCACCGATGTGCTGGCTCGGATCTCCAACGTTGACAGTGAGGGCACACCTGCGCATCCACTCCACACGAGCCTCGGCCTGAGCCACATGCAGGCCGTCTCTCTGGCAGCGTTCCACCATCACCTGGGCCTGAGTCGGAGCAGGGAGGAAAATCGCCCCCGACAGGAACATCATGATGCCTGAAATCACTCGTCTCATCTTCACCCGCCTCCGTTGGATCCTGAAATATCCAAATACGCTGGAAAACAAGTATTCACCCACAGAATAGGCGGACATCAACTCTGAGTAAATACCGTTTTACCTGCGCTCCAGGCGAAGCAATGGACGCCAGGCCCTGCGCGAAGCGTCAAGCTTCTTCGGCTCGAGCCCTTGGAGTTCGACCCGCGTCTCGGTCCACCAATGGCTTGCGCAGCAGGTCCACCCGAATGGGCTGAGCGAAGTGCGCGCCCTCCGGGCCGATGTGCCGTGAGAACGCCTCCCGGACTCTCGCGTGGAGTTCGGGGGACATGCCGCTGTGGTCGGTGTGGGAAACGCCTATCACCGTGCGCTCGAACTCGGCGAAGTCGGCGAAGTGCGAGGGCACGTTGAAGAACACCTCCTCGACCAGCTCGAACAGCCCCTGTTCGACCGCGCCGCGGACGGCCTCGAAGGCGGCCAGGCGTACCCGCTCCTCGTCGTGGAACAGGCGCAGCACCTCGTTGAACGCCCCGGCGAACACGGGCTCGGAAATCCAGGCGTGGCCACCCGGCCGCAGCACCCGGTGAAGCTCCGCCAGGGCGCGGCCCATGAGCTCGGTGGGGACGTGGTGCAGCGACTTGAACATGAAGGCCACGTCGAACTCGCCGTCGCCCGCGGGGATGGACTCCGCGCCTCCCAGCGAGAACCGGACGTTGGGCAGGTCGTCGATCTCCAGGTTCTTCGCGTGTTGGAGCTCGTCGACCTCCAGCGCGAGCACTTCACGGCCGGTGCCCGCGGTCGCGTACTGCCGGGTCAGCTTCGCCGCGCCACAGCCGAGCTCCACGATGCGGCAGCCGTCCAGCGTCAGCAGCGTGTCGATGAGCTCGAGCTCCGAGCGCGGTGCCTCATCACCAGACGCCCGTGAAAGTCGCATGTTCGTCGCAGGCAGGGTCAAAGCGTTCTCTCCTTGGGGTTGTTCGAAAACGAGAAGGCGAACCGCCGGCTCAGGCGTCCCCGCCCCACTCCGAAGCACGCAGCCGATACAACACATGGCGCCGCAGCGGGTGCCCCTCTGGCAGACGCGGGTGCTCGAAGTCCTCGGCGGGGAAGTGGCGCATGCCCAGCCTCTCCATCACCCGCCGCGAGCGCACGTTGGCCGGCACCGTGAAAGAGACCACCTCGGAGAGGCCCAGCCGGCGGAAGGCCATGTCGAGCGCCGCGCGAGCACCCTCGGTGGCATAGCCGTGGCCCCACGAGGCGGCGGACAGGCGCCAGGCCACCTCCACCGCCGGGATGAAGGGGGCGGTGAACGTCACCGTGGACAGGCCCACGAAGCCGATGAAGGGCGCCACCCCGGGCACCTCCACCGCCCAGAGCCCCCAGCCGTGCTCGCCGAAGTGCGCACGGATGCGGGCGACCATCGCGTCCGTCTCCTGCCGCGTGTAGGGCGCCGGGAAGTGCTCCATCACCCGAGGGTCCGCGTTGAGCGCGGCGAAGGACTCCACGTCCTCATCGCGCCAGGGGCGCAGCCACAGCCGCGCCGTGCGAATGTCGAGCAAGGGGACCATGGCGCGCCAGGGAACCACGATTCGAGGCGCGTGTGTAGCCTCCCTCAGCCGCCGAAGACGTCCGCCAGGTAGCGCCGTGCCCGCTCCAGGTCGCGCAGCCAGGCTTCGGACTCCTCCGCGCCGCCGCCGCTCCACTCCTGGTGGATGCGCACCAGCGTCTGGCGCACCGCGGGCGCCATGTGACGCCCGTCGCCACACACGTAGAAACGAGCGTCCCGCGCGAGCAGCTCCTTCACGCGCTCGCGCTCGGCCCACAACCGGTGCTGGACGAACGTCACGCCGTCCTTCTCCTGCCGGAAGAAGGCGGGGAAGACCTCCACCACTCCTGCCTCGGCCCAGGCCTCCAACTCGTCACGGTAGAGGAAGTCCACGTCCGGGTGATCGCACCCGAAGAACAGCAGCGCCGGCCCGAGCGCCTCGCCCTGCTGCTTCTTCCTCGCGCGCTCCTCGATGAAGCCCCGGAAGGGGGCCATCCCCGTGCCCGCGCCAATCATCACCACGGGCACGGTGGAGTCCTCCGGCAGGAAGAAGGGCGCGTGCGGCGGGCGCACCGTCGCCGCCAGCAACATCCCCGGCTTCGCTCTGGACAGGTAGCCCGAGGCCGTGCCCTGGAACCGGCCACGGCCCGACCAGGCCGGAGCGTCCACCACCGCCACCGTCAGCGCGCAGCGCGTGGCGTCCCTCGAGGGCGAGGACGAGATGGAGTAGCGGCGGGGCTTCATCGGAGGCAACAGCTCGAGGAAGGCGCCAAAGGGCAACTCACAGGCCTCGAACCGCTCGAGCAGCTCGAGCACGCTCACGCGCTTCTCCAACACCTCGCGCGTATAGGCGTCCGCCTCGGAGCCAGGCTCTCCCGCGAGCGCCAGCAGTTGCTTCTTCTCCGGAGGGCAGGCGGTGTGCTCCGCCAGCGTCCGCACGTCGCGCCGGGTGGCGGGCTGGGAGAGTTCCACGTAGCGCGCCAGCAATTGCCGGACGATGACGGGCCTGTCCAGCGGGAGCGTGCTCGGCTCGTCGCGCTTGCTCCGCACCACCACCACCTCTTCGGGCTTCAGGTGGAAGCGGCGCATCGCCCGCTCCACCACCTCGGGCGCGTTCTCAGGCAGCACGCACAGGTGGTCACCCGCCCGGTAGTTCATCCCCTCGGGCAGGCGCAGCTCCAGGTGACGCTTGGAGCGGCCGAAGGGGGACGTCATGTCCACCAACTCCTCGTTCTCCAGCACCTCCATCTGGCGCATCCCATGGGCCGCCTCGAGCGAGTCCTCCCCCCTGTCGGCCCGCTCCACCTCGTAGCGGGGACCCTCCGCCACCTCGGCCGTGTCCACGTCGAAGGCCGTGCCAAACGTGGGCCACATCCGCTGGTACCAGCCCTCGAAGTCTCCCGCGAAGTCGGCCCGCGCATCCGCCGCTCCGCGAGGGAGGAGTCGCTCCGCACCCGCGGCCGCCAGGTGCTCATCCAGTCGGGTGGGCACGGCCTGGTAGGTGGCCGCCCAGTCTCGATCGCCACAACCGAAGACCGTGTAGCGCACACCGGCCAGCGCCCCCGGCGCGAGTCCCTCCGCCCACTCGCAGAAGGCGCGTGCATTGTCCGGCGGGTGTCCATTGTACGAGGCGGTGACGATGACGACCGCGCCCTCCCGCGGCAGCCGTCCGGCGTACGCATCCAGGGGGGCGACGGTGGCGGCATAGCCCTGCGGTGTCGCGTCACTGGCGATGCGTCTCGCGAAGGACTCGGAGCTGCCCGAGTTGGAGCCGAAGAGCACCAGCAGCGGCGTGCCATGTCGCGCCACCGGGGCACTCGGGCGCATGACGGGCACCGGGCGCACCGGAGGCGTGGGCTCGGCCCCCTCCGTGTCGCGCGCATGCTGGCGCGAGCGCACCCGAATGCGGAAGTCGTCCGGCTTGAGGGTGAGCGCCTCCTTCACGCGCAGTTGGTAGTTCGTCGGGTCCAACAGCTCGAAGCGATTGAGGAGCATGCCGAGCACCAGCGTCGCCTCCTGCATGGCGAACTGCCGTCCGATGCAGGCGCGCTGCCCGTTTCCAAAGGGCTTCCACGCGTTCTGGGGGATGCGTGCCGCGGCCTCGGGAGCGAAGCGCTCCGGGTCGAAGCGCTCCGGCTCCGGCCCCCACACCTCCGGATCCCTGTGCAGCATGGGAGCGAGCACCACGAGCACGTCTCCCTTCTTCACCGGGTACGCTCCGCCGATGACGGTGTCCTCCTTGGGAGACACCGAGAAGGCGGGGGCCGTGGGCCACATCCGCAGGCTCTCGCGGAGCACCTGATCGATGTAGGTCAGCTTTCGGAGCTGCTCGAAGGTGGGCCGCCGCGAGGGGTTTCCAAGCACACGGTCCGCCTCCTCGGTCGCGCGGGCCAGCACCTCCGGGTGCTTGAGCAACTGATAGAGGGTGAAGGACAGCAGCCCGCTCGTCGTCTCGTGTCCGGCGATGAGGAAGGTGATGATCTGATAGCGGATGTTGACGTCATCCAGCCGCTCGCCCGTCACCGGATCCACACCTTGCAACATCAACCCGAGCAGATCCTTCTGCTCACCGGCCACGGGGTTGGCCTTGCGCTCTCGGATGACGCGATCCACCACCTCGTTCATGAAGGCGATATCATCCGTGTACTGGTGTTGCGTCAGCGCCATCAGCCGCGTCTGAAAAGGCAATCGCTTGTGACGCGCACCGGCCTCGGCGAGGCTGCGCACCATGGCGTCCACGAAGGGGTGCATCTCTCGCTGATAGAAGCTGTTGAAGCGGTAGCCGAAGCCACAGAGCGCGATGGTGTCGAGCGTCAGCCGCGTCATGTTGTCCGGCACGTCCAGGTCCGCGTCCGGCCCCAGCCGCTCCCACTTGTCGAGCATCTGCGTGGCCACGTCGAGCATGGGCTCGAAGTAGCTGCGCATGGCTCCTGGCCCGAAAGCGGGCATCAACAGTCGGTGCGCGCGGGCCCAGTTCGGCTCCCCGGTGTAGGCCGTGAACAGACCATCTCCCGCGAAGTCTCGGATGTTCCGAAGCGGCGCGGACAGGTGCTTGCCGAAGCGCTCATCGTCACTCAGCTCCTCCACCAGCGCGTGCGAGGAGACGATGATGATGGTCTCGCCGGGGAACTGCACCCGGTAGATGGGACCATGCTCTCGCGCCAGCCTCATCAGCGACTGGATGGGCTTTTCCATCCCCACGTCTGGCACGTTGCCCACCAGGAACCGGGGACGGGGTTGGGGAATACGAGCGGCGGGTGAAGTGGTGCGCATGCGCGGCCTCCTCGAACAGACCAACCTCGGACGCACCGGGCTGGTGACTTATAGACCTATAAATCGCTTATAGAAATATAAGCCGCGGGGGCGTGCGTCAAGCCGCTCCCAGTCGTTCGTGAGGTTGCAGAGGGGGCGGGGGAAGCCGCCTCAAGCGCGGCGGCGGCGCGGAGTACGTGTGCGGGTGGGTGCCGAAGGGTGGACCTCTGGCTCGGCGAGCAGACCACGGAGAACCACGTCCACGACGAAGTCCGCGTACTGCGCCACCGCCTCCGGCGCGCGCATGTCCAGGCCGAAGGAGCGTCGAGCTGTCTCGGGCTCGGCGAAGGGGTGGGTGACGGAGCCGATGATGAAGAAGTAGGCGAAGCGAGGATCCACCGGGCGAAAGGTGCCGTCGTCCACGGCCGCGGAGAGCTCGCGGCGAAAGAGTTCCAGGAGGTCCGCGATCCAGCGCTCGTAGAGCGCATCGAAGGGAGCACCCCCAGCGCTGCTCTCGGTGCGGATGAGTCGCGCCAGCTCCGGACGCTTACCGTGGAAGAGCACCATCGTGCGCAGCAGGTGGGCGAAGCGGGTACGTCGATCCGCCCCTTCGACCTCGCGCATGGCGCGGGAGAGCGCGTCGTTGAACTCGCGGAAGAGCCCGTCCACGACGGCGTCCCACAAGCCCTGCTTGGAGCCGAAGTGATGGTGGATCAGCGGTTGGGTCACCCCCGCGCGGCGGGCGATCCCCGCGGTGGTTGCGCCGGGAAAGCCGTGGTCGGCGAACTCGCGCAGGGCGGCGGTCAGGATTTCCGCGCGCCCCGCACTCTGGCTGGGGTCCTTTCTCACGGCCCCCATCCTGCTCGTTCCCAGCCTGTCCCGTCCGCCTCTTTTTCCCTGGGAAGGGCCCTCGCCCCGGAGTACGCGAAGGAGCGAACGTGGAGCTCAGCGCACCACGGCATGACTGAGGGCGCGATGCACGGCCTCGAGCGCCTTGCGGGCCTCGAGCAGCTCGGCGCGCTCGGCGGTGAGGGAGGCCACCTGCTGGGCCAGCACGTCACGCTCGCCCTGGAGGGTCTCCACGGAGCCGCGCAGGGCGGAGGACTCGTCCTTGGCGGCCTCCAGCTCGCCGGCGAGCCGCTCCTCCTCGGAGAGGCTGTCGGCGAGCGACTTGCGCGCCTCGGCGAGGGTGGTCTCCAGCGAGGCGCGCTCCTCGGCGGCGGCCTGCATGGCCTGACGGGCCTCCTGCAGGGAGAGCAGGGCCTCGTCGCGCTCGCCCTCGAGCGCGGCAAGCTCACGCTCGAGATCGGCCAGCAGCCGCACCCGTCCCTCCATCTCCGTGGCCAGCCGACGCGCCTCCTCCATGCGCAGGCGAGCCTCCTCGGTGGCCTTCTCCGCCTGGCGCCGGGACACCTCCAGCTCCTGGGTGAGGGAGAGGTTGAGGGCCTTCACCTTGGCCAGCTCGCTCTGCAGCGAGGAGATGCGCTCCACCGCGCGCAGGCCGGCCTCCGCCACGCTGGCCGGCAGCGGCTCGGGTCGCGGGTTCTCCCGCACCGCCTTGAGCCGCTCCTTCAGCCGCTCGCGGCGAGCGCTCGCGTCCAGCTCCTCGCGAGGCGGGGCCGGCGTCTGCACCTCCACCTCCCGCACCGGCGCCTCCACCCGGGCCACGACCGGGGCCGGCTGGGGGGCGGCGGGGGCCTCGGGCTCGGCCTCGAGCGGGCCGAAGACCTCTTCATGCATGGAGGCCACGGCCTGGGCCTCCTGACCGGAGAGCGGCCCCCGCAGGGCGGCCTCCAGGGCCTCGGAGGCGCTGCTACGGGGCGCACGGGCACGCTCGACGCGGGC
>QKJM01000972.1 GCA_003249315.1 Archangium sp. | reverse complement strand
TCCCTCCTCAGGTCCGCGAGCTGCTTCGCGTTCATCCCTCCCAGCTCCTGCCCCCCAATCCTCACCACCCCCGTGCTCGGCACGTCCAGCGCGCCCAGCAGGTTGAGCAACGTCGTCTTCCCCGAGCCGCTCGGGCCCGCAATGGCCATGAACTCGCCCTTCTCCACCTTCAGCGAGACGCCTCTCAGCGCCTGCACCGTGGCCACTCCGGACTCCTCGTACGTCTTCGTCACGTCAATCACTTCCACGGATGACATGCCGCGCTCCTCCGCTACTTCGAGTGCAGGGCCTCGACCGGGCGCATCCGCGAGATGCGCCACGCCGGGTAGAGGCCCACCCCCAGCGCCATGAGATAAACGAGAGACGCCGCCTTCAGCCCATCCACCGGCGAGAAGCGCGTCTTGAAGGCCGAGCGCAGCACCGCGCCGCCCATGTCCATGGACTCTCCTATCGACTTCGAGAAGTCCATCAGCGCCGCCTCCGAGCCGTACCACGTCACCGCCAACCCCACCGTCAGCCCCACCGCCACGCTCACCGTCGCGATCCAGAAGGACTCGGCCAGCACCAGTCGGATGATGCCTCCCGGCCTCGTCCCCAGCGCCTGCATCACCCCGAACTCCCGCGTGCGCTCCATCACCGACATCAACATGGTGTTGAGGATGCCCAGCCCCACCAGCAGGTACACGAACAGCGCCGCCACCACCACCGCGCTGTCGGTGAGCTGCTCCATCGTCCGCAGAATCGGGATGAGCTCTCCATAGCTGCGCACCTCCAGCCCTTCACCCGCCTCCGCGCGCAGCCGCGCGGCCAGCGACTCGGAGTCCGCCGCGCGCTCGAGCTGGATCACCAACTGGTGCGAGGCGTTGCCCAACCCCAGCAGCTCCCTCGCCGAGGCTCGGGACACCAGCACCCGGCCTCGGGAGATGTTGGGCGAGAGCGAATGGTAGATGCCGCGCACGCGGAAGAGTTCGGCGCCCATCTCCCCATCCGCGCGCTGCACCATGAGCCGCAGCTTGCTCCCCACCTTCACCTTGAGGCGCTCGGCCAGCTTGTCGCCGATGAGCAGGCCGCGCCGGTCCTCCTCGCGGGGCACCTCGCCCTGGCGCACGTCGCGCAGGTACTCGGAGAGCTGGCGCTCCTCGCTCCAGTCCACGCCATGCACCTCCACGCCCTGACTGTTCCGCGCGCTCGTCAGCAGCCCGCGCGCCAACACCCGGTGGCCCACCTCGGAGCCCTCGGGCAATGAGAGCTTCGCCAGCACCGCGTCGGGGTTCTCCAGCATCGCGCGCACGTCCCGGCGCGCGCGCCACCCCGGCGCGGACACCTCCACGTGCCCCATGCCGGTGTTGTCGAGCTGGTTCTTCGCTTCCCCCAGCATGCCAGACATCAACCCGCCATAGACGATGACGAGCACCAGGCCGATGCCCACCGCGCTCATGGAGATGAGCGTGCGGCGGCGGTTGCGCCAGATGTTGCGCCAGGCCAGCTTGAGCACCGTCCCCATCACACGTACCTCGCCGCCTCGGCGGGCTTGAGCCGCGAGGCACGAAACGCCGGCAACAGCCCGCCGGCCAGCATGGTGGCACCCACCGTCACCGCCGCGTTCGCCACCGCCTGCCACTGCACGCGCAGGGGGATGATGGAGGGCATGCGCACCCCCATCATGTCCGTCTGGGCGAGAGACGAGAAATCAATCTGGCCGATGCCGTAGAGCAGTCCCAGGGCCAGCCCCAGGCCGGCCAGCAGCCCCAACAACCCTTGCAGCAGCGACTCGGTGAGCACCAGGGCCAGCAGCCGCCCGGGCCGCGTGCCCAGGGACAGCAGGACGCCGAACTCGCGTGTGCGCTCGAAGGTGGCCATGGTCATGGCGTTGAGCGCGCCCAGCGCGACGATGAGGAAGACGATGAAGTCGATGAAGTGCTGGCTCTTGCGCTTCTGCTCCATGGTGGCGCGCAACTCGGGGAGCAGTTCGTTCCACGGGAGCGCCTCGAGCGAGGCCACGTCCAGGGCCGCCCGCGCCGCGGAGAGCTGCCGCGACACGTCCTCGTCGTCCGTGGGCAGGTGGACGACAATCTCATGCACCCCGTCGCCCAGGCCGAAGAAGTCCTGCGCGTCGGCGAGGTGGAGGAAGACCGCCGAGGCGTTCATCTCCGAGCTGCCCGAGTCGGCGAGCCCCACCACGGTGAAGCGGTCATTCGCCAGCGAGCCATCCACCGCCTGGCCCACGAGGACGAGCTCTCCTCCCGGTTGAATGCCGAGCTCCGCGGCGAGCTCGCGGCCCACGACGGCCTCGCGGGCGGGGGTGGACGAGAGGCCATGGCCCAAGGTCACTGTGAGCAGGTGCGAGCCCCCCTCGTCGTCGGGCTGCAGCCCCATGACCATGACGCCGGCCGAGCCGTGCTCCGTGCCTCCGAGCCCCGCGCCGAGGACGCGACGCTCGGCTCGAGCGCCTGGGAGCGCGGCCTCGAGGCGGGCCTCCACGGTGACGGCGTCCGGCACGTAGTTGGAGACCTCGGGCGTCTCACGGTAGCCGCGTGAATGCACTTGCATGTGCCCCACGAGGCCCGTGGTGATGTTGCGCATGAGCTCGCCGTAGGTGGACTCGCGGTAGCTGTGCAGGAAGACGATGGCGAGGACACCCAGCGTGAGGGCGCTCAGGGTGATGAGGGTGCGACGGCGGTTGCGCCAGATGTTGCGCCAGGCGAGTTGGAGCAACATGACTCAGCGCCCCTGCTGCAAGCGATGGAGGCTGAAGGTGTTGTCGGGGATGTCCACGTCGAACTCCATCTGCTCGTAGAGGATGCTGGTCTCGCGCCCCTCCTCGGCGGGCTTCACCGTCATGCGGGTGGGGAAGGTGCGCCAGCCGAGCTCCTTGAATTCACTGAAGCTCATGGTGCGCGTGAGCTCCCCCTCCTCGTCGTAGAAGCGCTCGAGGAGGGGGAGGCAGGAGGCCTGGTCGATGAGGAGCTCGACCTTGCCCCAGACGACCGTGGCCGACTCCTTGGGGGTGAGAACGACATGCCAGGCATTGCGGCCCTCGTGCTGGAGGGTGCCTTCGACGCGGGAGTCGAAGTCGTTGGAAAGCGAGGAGCCCTTGACGAGGTCGTCGTTGGTGAAGTCACTGCCCATCCAGCCATCGCCGAGCATGCCGGAGGGGAGCTTCATGACGCGGCCCGCCTGGGGCAGGTAGTTCCAGAGTTGCTTCTCGCGCTTGAGCGTCATCATCCCCGTCTCGCGGGGACCGCCCTCGAGGACGCGGACGAGCGCGAAGTCACCGCCCTTGGACCACACCTTCATCTTCAGCTTGCGCGTCCAAGAGGGCGTGCGGATGGTCATCCGCATGGTGCCCACGGAGCTGCGGCCCTGGAGGAGCTGCTCGGTGCGTTGGGTGAGGAGGGCGACGTCTGGTTTGGCTTCGCCGCTGGGGCAGGCCGGGACGTCCTTGGGGGGAGGAGACTCGGCCAGGGCCAGGGAGGCCGGGAGGAGGGACACCAGCAACAGCGCCAGCGTGGTAGGGTTTCGCTTCGGGCTCATTCTTCACCTCCAGTGATGGGGGGCTCCCGCGGCCCCGTGGGGTCGGCCACGCGGCGAAAGAAGTCCCATTGGATGGCAGCCATGCGCTCGAGCTCCTCCAGGGAGGGCGAGTGCTCCCTCGGGAGCAGGACTCTCGCGAGCGCTTCCTTGATTCCCTGCATCACCGAGAGCAGGAGCTCCACGGGCAGGTCGCTCCGCACGGCGCCGAGTTCCTGTCCTCGCTTCCACAGGCCCGAGATTCTCTGGCGCGTGTCCGCCATGAAGGGCGCCGCGCGCGCCGCGAGCTCCGGCCGGAGGAAGAGCGCCTGACCGAGCTTCGACACCAGCTCCGTCTGCCTGGGCGAGCGCCGCAGGGTATCGAGCGCCCGGCGCTGGAGGGCCTTCATCGTCGACCAGAAGCTCGCCGCGTCCTCCGGGAGGGCGTCCGCCGTGAAGGCCTCCATGAGCTCCTCCGTGGCGTGCTGGAGCACGGTGAGGGCCAGGTCCGCCTTGTCGTCGAAGTAGTAGTAGAAGGCGCCCTTGCTCAGGCCGGCCGACTCGAGGATGCGGTTGATGGAGGCCCCCTCGTAGCCGTGGGCGGCGAACTCGCGCGCGGCGGCCCCCAGCACGGCCTCGCGCAGCGTGGGTTCCGCCTTCTCGAACCTCGGCCTCGGCATGCCACCCCGCTCCTCCCGGCCCCTCCTTCCATGGGTCGGACTCTTGAGTCAGACCCAGAGTACAGACCAGTTGGTCTGAATACAAGGAGGGGGCTCCGAGACACGTAAACCATTGAAACAACTGGGTTTTACAAATCGTCTGACACCTTTTCGGGGGTGTACAAATCGTCTGACACCTTATCGGACACCTTATCGGGACACCTTTTCGGGGGGGGACACCTTCTCGGGCGGGCCGGGCGAGGGCCAGCCAGGCGGCCGCACGCGCATGCACGCACCACCACCTCGTACCCACCTTCAAACGGAGGAGTGGACTCACGTTGGAGGAAGGGAGGTCGCGTGAAGAGACCGCACCGATTCGCCGGGAGAAGACTCGTGCTCCTGCTGGGCCTGCTCGCCAGTGCCGTGGCCCAGGCCGGCGTGCTGAGGGCCACCGTCCTCAGCAACGAAGGCGAGCGAAAGCCTTTCGTGCGCGTGGAGCTGAGCGGGCCAACCCGCCAGACGCTCTTCACCAACACGAACGGAGCACTGTCCGTGGAGCTGCCCCCTGGCAGCTACGTCGTCCAGGTGTCGGAGCGCAACCGGACAATGGACTTCCGCGTCCAAGTACCCCAGCAGGGTGAAGTAAACCGCACCTTCCAGCTCAAGTGGTGACGCCATGAAGCTGCCCGACATGGAGGAGTCCGGCGTGGCTCCACCCGAGAGGAACAACAAGCTCGCTCGCTGGTACATGCTGGATTTGCTGGTAAAGGGGCTGGGCGTCATCCTGGTGTCGAGCGCCATCACCTTCTACGGCATCCGCAAGGATGCCACGAACTTCGAGACGGCCGAGCGCAACCGGCGGGCGCAGATCCTCATCGAAACCATCTCCAGCCGAGAGCAAGCCACCGCGGACATGCGAGCGAAGATGTTCGACACGCTCGTACGGAACTTCTTCAAGGATACTACCGATGACGCGGCACGCGTGGCCATCCTGGAGATGATCGGCAGCAACTTCGAGAATGACATCAACCTCAAGCCTCTCTTCCTCCGGCTGAACGCAGAGCTCGCGGCGAAGGGCTCGAAGCACCAGAGCGAGCTGCGGGATGCGACCCGCAACATCATCAGCACCGAGGTGGAGCAGATCGTCGGCTCGGGTGGCGCCGTGTGCGAGATAGAGCTGTCGGTGGGTGAGACGAAGCAGGGCGCGTGCATCGCCCCCATCACAGTGACACTGCGAAAGGTGTTGGACGACTCACGGGTGATGGTGGAGACCGGGCCGCTGGCAACGGGCCTCTCCTCGGTGACGTACTTCGACCTGCCGCTGATGAACAACCGGCCGCTGGGCGAGCTGCGCTATGCGCTCGTCCTGGCCGAGGCCAAACCCGAGAAAGGGCAGGAAGGGCGTGCCCGCCTGCAACTGGTACGCCTGCCCCCCGCCTACTACAGCGTGGACAACCGGCTGCGCGTGGATCAGCTCATCTCGGACCTCACGCTCAAGAAATTCTGAGCCGTATCGGCCCGGGCAGAGAGGCGCTTCTCCCCTCGCACGCGGCATCACCCGCCAGCCAATGTCACGGAGCCCAGGCTTCGCGGGTTGGCCTGGGAACGAAGAAGCGCTCCGCCCGGCGTGGAGTAAAGGCGCGAGGGGACCTGTTCCCTGGCGGTCATGGTGTCGAAGAAGCCCACCCGAGAGGACAGCATCCAGCCAGGCGATGGGACCACCTCTCCGCAGGAGGCACTCCGGGTCAGCGAGGAACGCTTGAGGATGGCCATCACCTCGGCGGCCATCGGCACCTGGGACTACAACCCCAGCCGGCAAGCACTCCAATGTGACGCGCACTGCCGGAGGCTGTTCGGCCTGCCGCCGGAATTGGACGAGGACCAGCACGGCGTCTTCATCTCCGCCGTCCATCCCGAGGACCGCGAGCAGGTGCTGCGAGCCATCCGGTGGGCCCTGGTCCCGGAGAGCGGTGGGCACTACTCGCTCGAATACCGGACGATCGGCCTCCATGACAGGCGCGAGCGGTGGCTCTCCTCCCAGGGACGCGCCTACTTCGACGACGCGAAACAGCCCGTGCGCTTCATTGGCACCGTGCTGGACATCACCCAGCGCAAGCGGGCCGAGGCCAGCATCCGCCTGCTCTCGGAGGCCAGCCGCATCCTCTCCGAGCAACTGGAGAAGCCGGAGGACATCCTCCGGCGGGTGGCCCGGCTCGCCGTCTCCAGCTTCTCCACCTACTGCATCATGTCCGTGGTTCAAGAGGATGGGGGCCTGCGTCGGCTGGCCATCGCGCATCGAGACGTGGAGAAGGAGGACGACCTCCGCGAGACGGAGCGCTTCGGACCCGGGCCCGAGGGCAAGAGCCCTCTGCTGGAAGTGGTGCGCAGCGGCACGGCGATGCTCGTGTCTGACTTCTCCCCGGAGCTCCGGCGGCGCTACGCCATGAGCCCCGAGCACCTGGATGTGATGAACATGCTGGATGCTCAGTCGCTGATGAACGTCCCCATGCGGGTCCGGGGGAAGTCCATCGGGTTGATGATTCTCGCCTCCGCGGCGCCCCAGCGGCGGTTCGACAAGGAGGACGTCGCGCTGGCGCAGGAGCTGGCCTCGCGGGTGGCCGTGGCCCTGGAGAACATCCGCCTCTACCAGGAGGCCCGGCAGGCCGTGGGGCTGCGCGACGAGTTCCTCTCCATCGCCAGCCACGAGCTGAAGACGCCCCTCACCTCCCTGAAGCTCCAGCACGAACTCATCCGCCGCTCGCTGAACACCGAGTGCCAGAGTTCCGTCGGCCCGAGGCTCGATGCGGCCATCCGGCAGATAGACCGGCTCTCCACGCTCATGAACAGCCTGCTGGATGTCAGCCGCATCAGCTCCGGCCACCTGCGGCTCGAGCCCGTCGACATGGACCTCACCCAGTTGGCGCGCGAGGTGCTCGAACGTCTCTCGGAGATGTTCTCCCAGGCGGCGTGTTCCGTGGTCTTCACCGGCCCGGAACCGATACGTGGGCGGTGGGATGCGCTGCGACTGGACCAGGTGCTCGTCAACCTGCTGTCGAACGCGGCCAAGTATGGCGCGGGTCGGCCCGTCGTCGTGAACGTGTATTCGCGAGGGACACAGGCCTTCCTCTCGGTGCGGGACGACGGCATCGGCATCGCCCCGAAGGACGTGCTCCGTCTGTTCAACCGCTTCGAGCGCGCGGTCTCGGAGAGGCACTACGGCGGGCTGGGGCTGGGCCTGTACATCTCCAAGCAGATCATCGAGGCCATGGGCGGCGACATCCACGTGGAGAGCGAGCCGGGGCGCGGCTCGACCTTCACCCTCGTGCTGCCCTCGAGCTCCTTGGACGCTCCAGGCCGTTGAGCGAAGCCTACACGGAGGAGGACTCGAGGACCGCTCCCGCCGAGGTGACTTCTCCCGCCCTAACCCCCAGCCAGAGCGAGTCCTCCGCCGCCGCGCCCCTCACCAGGCTCCCGTCCGTCGTCGTCAGGAATACCTGCGCCCCGCTCGCCGACAGGTAGTTCATCAGGTACGCGTTGCGCTCCGGGTCCAGCTCGCTCGACACGTCGTCCAGCAGCAGCAGCGGCAGGAAGCCCAGCGCCGCCTCCAGGTTCTCGATTTCCGCAATCTTCCACCCCAGCACCAGCGCCCGCTGCTGCCCCTGGCTCGCGTACGCCCTCGCGCTCCTCTTCCCCAGCGTCACCGTCACGTCGTCCACGTGCGGCCCCACCGAGGTGAAGCCCCTCTCCCCGTCCCTCCTCGTCCTCGTCGCCAGCGCCTCTCTCAGCGCCCCCGCCAGCGTCGCCTCGTCCGCCGTCGCGAAGTCCACCTCTCCCAGGTGCGCCGGGTGGTAGCCATACGCCGCCGGCTCCGGTGTACGGCCGATCGCCTCGAACGTCGCCCGCGCCCTCGGCCCCAGCTCCGCCATCAGCGCCCGCCTCCGCACGTACACCCGCGCCCCTGCCCGGGCCAGCGTCTCGTCGTACGCCTCCAGGTACGCCGGCTCCACCGGCCCCGCTCGCAGCAGCCGGTTGCGATTCTTCAGCGCCCTCCCGTACTCCCGGCTCTCCTTGAGGTACGCCGGAAAGCGGTTGAACACCGCCCGGTCCAGGAAGGTCCTCCTCGCGTCCGGGCCTCCCTTCACCACCTCCAGGTCGTCCGGCGTGAAGGCCACCACCGAGACTCCACCGAAGTAGTCCTCCAGGCTCGCCGCCTTCTTCCCGTCCACGAAGGCCTGTCGCACGCCTCCGCCCACCTCCACAGCGATCTCCCGCTCCGCCCCCTTCAACAGGAAGCGCCCCACCACCCTCGCGCTCTGCGTGCCCCACCTCACCAGCTCCGACAGCCTCCCCGCTCGCAGCGGCTTGAGCGTCGCCAGCAGGTAGAGCGCCTCCAGCAGGTTCGTCTTCCCCTGCCCGTTCTGACCCACCGCGATCGTCGCGTGCTCGCTCGGCGCCAGCGACACCTGGCTCAGGTTGCGGAAGTCTCGGACTTGGAGGGACAGCAGGCGCACGGTCGTCTGGGGACAGGGGGGAACTCGGGAGGCGTGATACCCTCACCCCGTCCCTCTCCCGGGGGGAGAGGGGATATTACTCCCATCCCGTCACGCCAGCGTCCAGGGTAATCCCCTAGCCTGACACTCGCTTTCTCCCCGGCAGGCTGGCTGCCTCCCGTGCCCTCTGCACCAGCCTCGGCAGCTCCTCCTCCTCTCCCTCGGGCCCCGCCGGCCCCCCCGCCTGCTCAGGGGAGAAGAAGCGCGCTGGTGTCCGTCCTCGCCCTCTCAGCCGGATGAAGAGTCGCAGCGCATCCCGCAACCGCTCCACGTCCTCCCCTCGCTCCTCCCTCGCCCTCCGCGCCGCCGTCCACAGGCGCACCCACGCCTCCTCCTCGCTCCACGCCCCCTCCGGCCTCACCCTCGACAGCGCCGCCAGCTCCGCCGCCACCTCCAGCACCCCTGCCCGCCCCTCGCTCATCCCATCCGAGGCCTCCAGCCGCGCC
>QKJM01000425.1 GCA_003249315.1 Archangium sp. | reverse complement strand
GTATTGGCCGTGGTGCTGCTGGTGCTGGCCAGGGTCGCCCTGGCCAGCCAGCCACTGGACGCCGTGGTCGTCAGTGGAGATCCCGTAGCGCCCTCGCCGGGAGAGCCGGGTACCGGCCTGTGTGTGGCGTCGCGGATCTCCACCAACGTAGCCGTGGACTTCCCGCAGAGCGCCGCGGACTTCAACGGCGACATCAACACGTTCCTGGAGACCGATCCCAACACAAGCAACCCCAACGCGCGCCAGACCATGGTGCTGCGAACGCCGCTCGACCTGTCGAACAACAACCCTTCCCCGCAGCGCATCAGCGACGGCGACTTCGTGGATGCAGTGGGAGCGTGGGGCTGTCAGAGCGGCGGGTGCGGGTTCTTGTGGAACGACACAAGCACCTCATTCGCCTCTCGCCTGCGCGGCTACCTGAACGTCACCCCGGACATGGTCGGGCGGGCGGTGCATTTCGGCTTCTACGCGGACGACGCGGTGAGCCTCGCTATCTTCGACAAAGGCGCCAAGCCGTACAATGTAGTGATCCGGCCACCGCAGCTCGGCGCCGCCACCTGGCGCACGACGAACAGCGTGACCTTCCAGAAGGCGGGGCTCTACCCGGTCGAGTTCCTCTACGCGGAGATCTCAGAACACGCTGCGCTAGAGGTTTCAGTCCTGGTAGGCGACTTCACCGACTTCGAGCAACAGGCAAACATCGACCCCGTCAACCTCCGGAACCAGGGCTTCACGCTGCTGGAGCCGGTGAGCTTCTACCAGTCGGAGAGCGGACGCCCGTCCTTCCCAGATCTCGATAAGTGCGAGCAGTGCAAGCGCACGGACGCGAACAATCCTGGCAACAGCACATGTGGCCTGGGCTACTACTGCAACGGCGCGGCGCTCTGCTCGCCATGTGACTCGGCCGTGGTCTGCGGGCCGAGCTGCTCACCGTGCGGCGCCTCGACGCCCCTGTGCATCAACGTCAACGGCACCTTCACCTGCGCCCAGTGCAGCCAGGACTCGGACTGCCCCAACGGCCGCTGCGACCCGGACACCCACGAGTGCCGCGGCTGCAACGAGGACTCGGACTGTCCCTCGGGTCAGTACTGCTCCCCCGAGCTGAATGAGTGCCGCGAGTGCCTCGAGGACGCCCACTGCCCGCGCGGCGAGTCATGCACGAACAACGAGTGCAGCCCCTGCTCCACCAAGGAGAGCTGCGCGGGCACCTCGTGCAACTGCTGCCCGGGCAACCTCCAGTGCGCGTCCCTCTCCGCCAATGGCTCGCCCACCTGCGTGGAATGTACCCGCGACTCGGACTGCGGCGACGGCAAGCTCTGTGACACCGTCAACGGCCGCTGTGTGGAGCAGGTGGCCGAGTGCAATACCTCCGACCGATGCGGCGCCCAGTGTGTCCGCTGCCCCACGGAGCGCCCCCTCTGCCTCGACGGGCAGGTGTGTGTCGAGTGTCGCTCGGACCTCGAGTGCGGTGACGGGAAGTTCTGCCTCAGCGGTGAGTGCGCCTCGTGCGCCACGGACAAGCGCTGTGGCACTCGCTGCGAGGCCTGCACCGGCGACACGCCCTTCTGCCTCACCAATGGCACCACCGAGGGCAGCACCTGCGTGGGCTGCCGCACCGATGCCGAGTGCGGCCCGGGCGGCACCTGCGACCTGGAAACCCACACCTGCAGCGCCTCCACCTGCTCGGTGAGCTGCCCCGAGGGCCAGGTGTGCAACGGCACCGCCTGCGTGGAGTGCTTCGCCGACGCCCACTGCCCCTGTGGCGGCACCTGCGACACCGCCCTCAACGTCTGCACCACGTCCTGCAACGACAGCGGCGACTGCCTCGGTGTCGAATACTGCTCTCCCGCCACCCAACAGTGCGAGCGCGGCCGGCGCAAGCCTGGTACCGAGCCTCGTGGCGGCGCCTTCTGCTGTGACGCCGCCCCCAACGATGCCTCTGCCGGCGTCCTTGCTGCTATGCTGCTGTTCACCGCATACCTCCTCCGCCGTCGCCGCGCCCCATGAAGCGCTCTGCCCTCACCGCCCTCGTCCTGACGCTCGGCGCCGCCGGGCCCGCTTCCGCACAGGACGCCCGCTTCGACGTGCAGGCCTTCCGCCCGCTCGGAGCGCCGCAGGACCTGGTGGTCGTCGGGCAGTCCCGCCCCGTCTCCCACCTCTCCATCTCCGGCGGGGCCTTCCTCAACTTCGCGCTGGAGCCGCTGGTGCTCGTCACCCAGGGCACCGACGCCAAGGCGCTGAGCGTGGTGGGCAACCGGCTCCAACTGGACATCATGGCCTCGGTGGGGCTGCTGGACTGGCTGGAGCTGGGCGTGGACATGCCCCTGGTGCTGGCCCAGGGCTCGGACAACCTGGAGGCCATCGGCACCGAGGGCTTCCTCCAGTCCTTCGTCCCCGGGGACATGCGCCTCACCGCCAAGGTGGCCGTGCCCGGACTGCGCCGGCCGTCCGAGGGCTCCGGGCTCGGCGCCTCCCTCACCTTCGGCATGGGCCTGCCCACCGGCATCCAGGAGGCCTTCGCCAGTGACGGCGCCGTCACCTGGACGCCCGGGCTGGTGATGGACTACCGCTTCGACTCGGGCATCCTGCTGGCCCTCAACACCGGGCTGTGGCTTCGCCCCGACCGCCAGTTCAGCGGCATCCAGTGGGGCAACGCCATCTCCGCCGGGCTCGGCGCCGAGGTGCCCGTGCTGCGCGGCGCCGGCATCACCGCCGTGGGCACCCTCACCGCCAGCAGCCCGCTGGAGACGCTTCCGGAGCAGCCGCGGCAGATTCCCGCCGAGCTCCTCCTCGGCCTGCGCTGGTACAGCCCCACCGGCCTCACCGTCACCGTGGGCGGAGGCGGCGGCTGTGGCTGCTCGTTGACGGCGCCCACCCTGCGCTTCTTTTCCTCCGTCATCTGGGTGCCCGGGAAGACGGCCGAGTATGAGGCCCTGGAGCGCTTCAAGAATCCCCCGGAGCCGCCCCCTCCTCCTCCTCCCCCGGTGGACCCGGATGGAGACTCCGTCATCGGCCAGGGAGATCGCTGCCCCGAGGTGGCCGGCCCGGTGGAGAATGGCGGCTGCCCGGACACCGACAAGGACGGGGACTCCGTCGTGGACAGGCTCGACCGGTGCCCCGAGTTCCCCGCCGGCCCCCGCGGCAAGGACGGCTGCCCCCTCGCTCGCATCCAGGGCAACAAGATCCTCATCCTCGAGCAGGTTCACTTCGCCACCGACCAGGACGTCATCCTCCCCGAGTCCTTCCCCATCCTCGAGGAGGTGGCCCAGGTGATGCTCGACAACCCGGGGCTTCAGCGCGTCCTCGTCGAGGGCCACACGGACGCCCGCGCCAGCGCGGAGTACAACCTGGACCTCTCGCACCGCCGCGCCGCGAGCGTCATGAACTTCCTCCTCGACAGCGGCATCGCCACGGAGCGTCTGTGCTCCCAGGGCTTCGGCCTCGGCAAGCCCCTGGCCAGCAATGACACCGAGGAAGGGATGGCCCTCAACCGCCGGGTGGAGTTCACCATCCAACCGCCCGTCGCGGGCGAACTGCCTCCCTGCCCGGAAGAGCCGACCAGCCCGACCGCCCCCCCCTCCCGCAAGGAAGCCCCCCGCAAGCGCAACTACTGAGCGGGGGCGTTCCAGCCTCCATGGAGGCGAGAACAGGTTTTTCCACTCTGACTTGAGGTGCCCCTTCTGACGTGTTATGGCACGTCGGAAGGAAAGGTCACCTCGTGCCACCCGTTCTTTCGAGTAGGTGGTCGTGGAAACCTCTTCAATCCTCGCCCAGGCCAGGTGCCTGACAACCCCAGGAGTCCATCATGCTTCCCTGCGAAGTGGCACATGCGGTTGCCGCCCGGCTCGCGGCGACCGCCATCCGCCAGGAGGCTCGCACTGGAACGTTCATGGACTTGTGCCTGAGCGGCACGGATAGGGAGCAGGTGGCCGAGGAGATGCGCAGGCTGGCGGCGGTGCTCGATGCCGTCTGTACGTCGGCTCGCATAGGACTCGCCGCGCGAGGCACCGGCGCCAAGTAGCAGAGTCGAGCCGTCCTTCCATCCCTTCAAACCCCAGGGGTAGACCCGAATGTCGCAGCCAGAGGATTTGTCCGACGAGGCGCTCCGTATCTCCCTTGGAGCCACCGCCCGCCAGGCCCGCAAGCGTCTGGGTCTCACACAGGAGGATGTCGCCGAGCGCCTGGACATGGCCCCGGAGGTGTATGGACGTCTGGAACGCGGCACCATGGCTCCCAGCATCTTCTCCCTGCGCAAGCTGTGCCTGGCGCTGAACCTCTCCGCGGACCTGCTCCTCGACACGGACCTCTCCACCGCATCACTGGAGGACCTTCCCGGCCCGACGCCCCAGGCCGTCAAGGAGTCCAAGTACGTGCGGCGAATCATGCGCCGGGCCCCCGGGCTGACCCCCAGCTCCCTGCGGCTGCTGGCCCAGCTCACCTTGATGCTCCCGACCAAGGCCCAGGCGGCCCGTCGGTCATCCAAGAAGTCATGAGCCCGTCTCGGGGCCACCTCCCCGCGTTGGAGGACCCCGGAGCGGTGTCGGCCCCTGTCTGAAAAGACAGGCAACCTGCTCGGTCTTCCGTCGCACGCTCTACCTGTAAGGAGCTGAAACGGACTGGGAAGGGAGGTAAGAAGGGACTGCCCCCTCGCATGCCCACCCGAGGACCCCTCGCGGTAGCATGTTTTGACAGGACACGGACCCAGTGGCCGAACAGACCCGGAACGCGAAGAACGTCTCCGTCCGTATGTACGAGGACGAGCACCAGGCGATGCTCGACACCTGTGCAGCGCTCTCCGGTCCCGACATGAAGGTGGAACCCTCGCTGCTGCTGACCACGGCCGCGGTGGAGGAGGCGTCGCGGCTGGGCTTCACACCGAGCACCGGGGGCTCCGGCGTCCAGAGTGAGCCGGGCACCTGGGAGAACGCGCCGCCCCAGCGCGTGGAGAGCTTCCAACGCCGGGTCACCATCACCCTCCACCCGCTGCACCTCCAGGTCGTCCGCCGCGCCGCCGAGTGGGCCGGCACCGAGGTGCCCCGCTTCATCATTGGCAGCATGTGGCGCTTCATCGCCAACCGTCAGCACGCGGAGCCGCGGAACGCGAAGCTTCGCGCCACCCGGGTACCGGAGAAATACCGCACCTGAGCGGCAACCCGGCCAGGAGCGCCCTCCCCTGCCCGCCATGGAGAGATCGGGGAAGCGGGCAGGCACACGGAATCAGCGGGGCAGGCCAGGCCAGGGTGCCTAGCTTTCCCGCATGAGCGAGCCCAAGGAACGAGCCCACGAGACGCTTCAGGTGGTCCCCGGAGTCCACCGCTGGAGCATCAGCGACGACCGCATTGGCGGCGAGCCGAGCGAGGCCTACGCGGTGGTGGCTGATGACGGAGCGGTAACTCTCATCGACCCGCTGCCCATCGACGAGAAGGCGCTGCGCAAGCTGGGGCGGGTGGAGGCCATCGTGCTCACCGCCGGAAACCACCAGCGCTCGGCCTGGCGCTTCCGCAAGCGCTTCCAGGCCCCCGTGTGGGCCCCCGAGGGTGCCCAGGGCCTGGAGGAGAAGCCAGACGCCACCTACACCGCGGGCGACAGCCTCCCCGGCGGCTTGATGCCCTTCCACACGCCAGGGCCCACCGAGGCGATGTACGCGCTCTGGCTGGAGCGACCCCGCAGCGTCATCTTCCTCTCGGACCTGCTCACCCACGAGCGCACGGGCACCCCGCGCTTCGTGGACAGCGTCTGGCAGGACCAGCCCGAGCGCACCCGGTCGAGCATCGCTCGCATCATCAGACACCTCCCGGTGGAGGTGCTCTGCTTCGCCCACGGCCGCCCCATCCTCCGCAACGGACTGGCCGTGCTGCGACGCGCCCTGGAGGAGGACCCCGAGCACCTCATCCCCCCACCGCCTCCATAGCGAGGAGGGTCGCTACTCGGATTTGGACGGCGAGCCCGGGCCCCCCGCGGGAAGCTCCAACACCACCTCCGTGCCTGGAACCTCTCCATCCGCCACCCAGGCACGCCCTCCGTGCCGCTTCGCCACCTCCTGCACCACCGACAGACCCAGCCCGGTCCCCGGCCCCTTCGACTCCACCCGGAAGAAGGGCTGGAACACCGCCTCGCGATGCGCCGGCGCGATTCCCGGCCCCCCATCCCTCACCGACAGCCGCCACCGACCCTCCTCGAGCGTGAGGCGCACCGCCACCTCCGTCCCCTCCGGCGCATACCGCAGCGCGTTCGCCAGCAGGTTGTCCACCGCCTGCCGCACCGAGGACACATGGAAGGCACACGGCGCCGGCTCCGGGCCCTCCACCGTCACCCAGACACCCCGAGCCTCGGCCTCGGCCCGCGCCGCCGCCGCCGCATCCTCCACCACCTCCCGCAAGTCACCCTCCCTCACCTCCCACCGGCCCCGCCCGAAGGAGGCCAGGTCCAACAGGCTGCCCGCCAGCGCACTCAGCCGCACCACCTCCCGCCGCGTCTCCTCCAGCGCCTCGCGCAATGCCCTCGCATCCCGCTCCTTCCACAGCGCCAGGTCCAGGCTCGTCCTCATCAGCGCCAGCGGCGTGCGCAGTTCGTGCGCGGCTCGGGCAATCAGCTCCTCCTGCGCCTCGCGTGCCGCCTCCAGCCGACCCCCCGCCTCGCGCAGCGCCTCCTCCACCTCGGACACCTCGTCCCCCCGCGCCCCCGTCCCCGGCTCCTCTCGCAGCGAGCCCTCCCGCAGCCGGCAGATCAGCCCTCGCAGCCGCGAGAGCCGCCCCGCCAACCACCGCGCCTGCCAGGTCTGCAACCCGAAGAGCACCACCCCCAGCAGCGCCGCCATCGCCAGCGTCACCGCATCGAAGGCCCGTACCGCCGCGTCCTGCTGAGCCAGGGAGGCGGACAGCCGCAGCGTGTACACCCCGCTCGAGGGCGCCTTCACCCCCAGGGAGAGCTGCCTCCAGCGAGCGCCGTCTCCCCCCCTCACCGTCTCGAAGAGGGGCGGAGCACCAGGCCGCGGAGATGCCACCAGCGGCCCGAGGGCGTCCCCCCGGCCAGGAGGATGGGAGAGCAACCGCAGCCCCTCCGGGCCGAACAGCTCGGCCACCGGCGCGAAGGGACGCGCCTCGTGCTCCAGCGGCGAGCGCTCCAGATGCAGGTGCGGCTCCCCTCCCGGCCCGTCGAAGAGGCTCACCGACTCCACCGCGGCCTGCGACAGCAGCGCCCCATCCACGGTGCGCTCCAGCCACGCCTCGAAGAGGTGGCCCGCGAGCAGCAGCGCCAGGAGCACGCCCACCACTGGCACCACCGCTCCCAGCAGCCACAGCCGCGTCGCCAGCCTCATCCACGTCCCTCCACCATCAACCGGAAGCCCACTCCCCTCACCGACTGGATGGACACCTCCGCCACCTCGAGCTTCTTCAGCTTCCCACGCAGGTAGCCCACATACACATCCACGATGTTGGGCGGCCCGTCGAAGCCATCCCCCCACACGTGGCTGAGCAGCGTCGAGCGCGGCAGCACCTCCCCAGCGTGGCTCGCCAGCTCCGAGAAGAGGGAGAACTCGCGCCCGGTGAGCGGCTGCTCCTTGTCTCCATGCCGCAGCACCCGCCGCCGCGCATCCAGCACCAAGGGTCCCACCGCCTGCGCCGGCCCCTGCGCATCCCCCCGCCGGTGCAGCGCCTCCAGCCGCGCCAGCAGCTCCTCGAAGGCGAAGGGCTTCACCAGGAAGTCGTCCGCGCCCGCGCGAAGGCCCACCACCTTCTCACCCACCGTGCCACGCGCCGTCAGCATCAACACCGGCGTGCGCAGTCCCTGCTCGCGCCAGCGCCGCAGCACCGCCAGCCCATCGAGGTCCGGGAGGCTCCAGTCCAGCAACACGGCGTCGTAGGCAATCTGCAGCCCCTGCTCCAGCGCATCCTCGCCCCGCCCGCACACGTCCACCTGGTGGCCCGCCTCCGTCAGCCCTCGCTGGAGCAGGCGGGCCATCTTCTCCTCGTCCTCGACGAGCAACAGCTTCATGCAACGGCCTCCCGAGGCTCGGAATCCCGCCCCTCCTCGGTCACCCGCGCCTTGGACGCCGGCGGGCGACGCGCGGCGAACCACGGGTAGAGGGAGGGGATGATGAGGAGCGTCAACACAGTGGATGTCACCAGGCCGCCCACCACCACGGTGGCCAGCGGGCGCTGCACCTCGGCGCCCACCCCGGTGGCCAGCATCATCGGCACGAAGCCCAGCGCCGCCACCAGCGCCGTCATCAACACCGGCCGCGAGCGCTCGTATGCCGCGCGAAGCACCGCCTCGGCCACCGGCAGCCCGGCCTCCTCGTGGTGCAGCAACCGCGCCACCAGCACCACGCCGTTGAGCACCGCGATGCCCGAGAGGGCGATGAAGCCGATGGCCGCGGAGATGGACACCGGCATTCCACGCAGCGCGAGCGCCACCATGCCCCCCACGCAGGCGAAGGGCACGTTGGTGAAGATGACGAGCGCCGGGCGGAGGCGTTGGAAGGTGAGCCAGAGCACGAGGAGGATGAGCAGCAGGACCGCGGGTATGACCACGGATAGCCTCCGCGTCGCCGCCGTCAAGGTCTCGTACTGGCCGCCCCACTCGAGCCGGTAGCCGTCCGGGAGGGCGAGCGCCGCACCCACCCGGGCCTGCGCGTGCTCCACGACCGTGCCCAGGTCCGCCCCACGCACGTTGAAGCCCACCACCAGCCGGCGCTGCCCCTCCTGCCTGCTCACCAGGCCCGGCGTGGACACCATGCGCACCTCCGCCACCCTCGACAGCGGCACCGTGCCCCCCGAGCCCACCGGCAGCGGGAGATCCGCCAGCGAGAAGGCCTCCTCCGCCCCCGCCAGCCGCAACACCAGCGGCACCCGCACCGCCCCATCATAGGTGGCCCCCACCTCCAGCCCGGTGCGCACCGCCTGCACCGCCTCCAGCACCTCACGCACGCTGAAGCCCAGCCGCGTGGCCTCCAGCGGACGGGGCACCACCTCCAGCAGCGACACCTCCGGCGGCGCCAGCACCCGCACGTCCTCGGCCCCCGGCTCCTTCTCCACCTCGGCCGCCACCTGCTCGGCCAGCCGGCGCAGCTCCTTCAAGTCCTCTCCGTACACACTCACCGACACGTCCGTCACCGAGCCACCCAGCAGCTCGTTGAAGCGCATCTGGATGGGCTGGGTGAAGGCCGGCTCGCCGCCGGG
>QKJM01000463.1 GCA_003249315.1 Archangium sp. | reverse complement strand
CCTCTACGCGGAGAAGGCGGCGGACAGGGCCGCGCGCTCCTATGCGCTGGAGGAGGCGCGCCAGCAGTATGGCCGGGCCCTGGAGTTCCTCGCGCGCCTGGAGCAGACGTCGGAGCTGCTGCGCCGCCGGGTGGACGTGGCCATCAAATGGGCGGAGGTGGCCCTCTACCGGCCCATGGCGCGGCAGCTCTCCGTGTTGGAGGAGTGTCACGAGGTGGCCCGGCGCATCGGCTACGCGAAGGGGGCGGCCCGGTGCGGGTACTGGATGGGGTGGATTCAGTACGCGCTGGGCAACCAGGCCGAGGCGGTGTGGCACTTCGAGCGCATCCTGCCGGGGGCCCGCGCCATCGGGGACGAGCGGCTGGTGGCCCAGCTCCAGCTCAACATCGGGCAGAGCTATGCCGCGGCCACCGAGTACGGGCGCGCGTTGGAGTACCTGTGGAGTGGCCTCTCCCTGCGCGGAAGCGTCTCGGCCTCCAAGGGGACGGGGGTGGCCTATGCCTACGGCCACCTGGGGATGCTCTATGGGGATCAGGGCCGCTTCGAGCTCGCCTACAAGTATCTGGGCGAGGGGCTGGCCATCACCCGTACCCGTGGCCGGCGCTCGCTGGAGGGCTCGGTGCTCACGCAGTTCGGCATCGTCCAGCTCCTCCAGGGGGACTGGGGAGCCGCGCTGGAGACGGCCCGGAAGCTGCGAGCCGAGGCCGAGCGGATGGGGGCCCCCTTCATCATCGCCATGTGCCGCACCCTGGAGGGCTACGCGCGCTTCCATCTCTCCGGTGGCCGCGAGTCGCTCACGCTGTTGCGTGAGGCGGTGCGGTGGCTGGAGGAGAATGACACCGGGCTCATCCTCTCGCTCAACTACGCCTGTCTGGCCGAGGCGCTGGTGCTGCTCGGCGAGGAGGAGGAGGGGACCGAGTGGGCGCGGAAGGCGTTGGCGCGCGCGCTCACCTGGGACAGGCGGGGGGAGGCCATGGCCCACCGGGTGCTCGGCCTGGCCGCCGCGCGGGGCCAGGGGGAGGGGCCCTCCGAGGCCCGCCAGCACCTGGAGCGCAGCCTCGAGGTGGCGCGTCACAAGGACTCGCCGCGCGAGGAGGCGCTCTCCCGCTGGCGCCTCGCCGAGCTGCTGCACGCGGAGGGTGGAGTGGAAGAGGCGCGGGGCCAGCTCGACCTGGCGCTGGCGCGCTTCGAGTCCATGGGCATGGTCTGGTACCGCGAGCGGGCCCAAGCCCTGCTGCGCTCGCTCCTGGCGGCCAGCTAGCTGACGAGGGGGGCCCCAGAAAGACAGCGGGCCCGGCGCATGCAACCCGCCAGGCCCGCGAGATGACTTCTCGAGGAGCGGCTCAGTACGTGAAACGCTCCACGGACGAGAGCGAGCCCGTGCTGTTGTAGCCCCCCGTCACCAGCACCTCACCCGTGTGGAGCAGCACCGCGGGGGCATTGGCGCGGGCCACGTTCATAGGCGCCGCGGGCAGCCATGCGTTCGTCGAGGGGTCGTACAGCGCCGCCTCCCCGGAGTCGTTCGTCACCAGCACCTCACCCGAGTAGAGCCTCGTCGCCGAGGCGAACGGGCCGCTGATGGGCAGGGCGGGGCCGAGGGACCAGCTCCCACTGTACGGGTTGTACAGGTCCACGGAGCCGTCCGTGATGTCCGTGCCGCCCAGGACCATCACGTAGCCCGAGTAGAGCCGGAGGGAGAGGTGCTTCTTCCTGGCCTGGGACAGGTTGCCAGCGGGTGACCAGGTGTTGGTGGCCGGGTCATAGAGCTCGGCCGAGGAGAGGTCGCCGGTGGAGGAGTTGGCGCCGCCGGTCACCAGCACCTTGCCCGAGTAGAGCTGCGTCGCGGTATGGGAGTCGCGGGGAGAGCCGGTGCCCGCGCTGCTCCACGTGCCCGTGTCCGGGTCATACAGCTCCGCGTTGCCCAGCGAGCCCGCGGCGTACAGGCCGCCGGCCACCAGCACCTTGCCCGAGTCGAGCAGTGTGGCGCTGTGCTGGTAGCGAGGCGTACTCAGGGAGCCCGAAGAGTCCCACGTGCCCGTGGCCGGATCGTAGAGCCTCGTGCTGGAGATCCACCGCATGCCTCCGCCAAGGACGCCACCGGCCACCAGCAGCTTGTTCGAGGGAAGCTCCGTCACGGTATAGGCCCAGCGGCCCCACTCGAAGCTGCCCGCGGTCCGCCAGCTATCCGAGTACGGGTCGTAGATCTGCCCGAACCCATCCTTCGTCACCATCACCTCACCCGTTCCATTGAGCAGGTTGGCGGTGTGAGCGGAAAGCGAGGACAGCATGGGGGCGTTGTTGCTCCAGGAGCCAACGGCTTCATCCAGCGCCGCCTCGCGGGTCTCCAGCGAGGCGGCGGGAGCCTGAACGGGCTCCTCGGGCTGGCAGCCCGCGGCAACGGATACGACACCAGCCATCAGCAGTGACAAACGGATCGTCTTCATGAAATCCCCTCCTGGGGGTGACGCGCGCCCGGTCCTGGACGCGCGTCAATGGGGCGGCGGAAGAAAACACATTCCAGGCCGCTCGGCGAGATGGGCCTGTTGTCCGGCACCGCCCCGTATCCCCTATGGGGTCAGGAGCACATCGTCGTAGGTCGCGACACCATTCGCGTAGAACCCAGCCTTACCCGCCGTCAGGCTCGTGTCGGTTCCCTGCACGAGGAGCACCCCGTCCACGTAGCCCTGGATGGACGTGCCGCGAATCACCAGCGTGAGGGTATGGAATGCCGACGTGCTCGCGGTGAAGGGCGCCGACTGAAGGGTCTGCGTGGAGCCGGAGACCTTCTTGTTGAGCAGCACTTTTCCGTCGTGGAGGATGAGAAAATAGAAATTATTGCCATCCACATACCGCGCGACGAGTCCATTGCGGACGGCCGTCGAGCCGGTCTTCACCCGGGCCGAGAGGGTATAGTCGGTCCACGTCGGCTCGCCCACCGTGGCGATGTAGGTATTGGACGTGGCGTCCTGCTGCCGGGCCGCCCACGTTCCGTCCGTGACGATGGCCCAGCTCCCGTTGAGGCTGGCGTTCGTCCACGGCCCTTCCGGGAAGCTCGAGGACGATTCGAAGTCATCGGCGAACAGGGGGGTCTCCGAGCCGGATGGGGTCGTCACGCTCACCACGTCGCCCGGGGCCGAGAAGTTGCCAGCGGCGTCACGGGCCTTGACGGTATAGCTGTACGTCGTCGCCGGGCTCAGCCCCGTGTCGCTGCACGACAGGGTGGCCACCGAGCACACGCGGACGCCATCGCGGTACACCGAGTAGGACGTCACCCCGACGTCGTCCGAGCTCGCGTTCCACGACAGGTCCACCACGCTGCTGGACGACGCGGTCGCGGTCAACCCTGTCGGAACCGTCGGCCGCGTGGTGTCCTCGCCGCTGGAGCAGGCCTCCGTTGGAGTGCCAACCGAGTAGCCGTCCACCTGCTGCGCGGAAGCGTCGAACGTGTTGCCGCAGAACGTCGCCTGCGGCGCGCTGTTCTGGTTGAGGATGAACGCGCCCGTCGCATCGCTGAAGGCGTTGTGGGTGGCCGAGTTGCCACCCTTGTCGTAGGCGCCGGAATCGGACTTGAGCTTGAGCGCGTAGCTCCGGCTGCCGGAGAGGGTGTTGCCATCAATCACGTTGGCGTGGCCGCGCAGTTCGATGAGGCTGCCGTGGAACTCCAGCGGCTCGTCGTTGTAGCGGCAGTCGTTCCTCGCGAACGTGTTGTGGTGCGCGTTCTCCTTGACGTTGAAGCACTCCGACCCATACGTGTGAATCGTGTTGTCGTGGATGGAGTTGTACGAGCTGGAGTCATTGGCATACATCGGCTGGCTGGTGGACTTGGGGCTGGTGCCGATGTAGACCCCCTCGCCGTTGTGGTACTTGTAGCCATTCACGTCGTCGCCCTTGCCATACATCCCGCACCACTGGATGACGGAGTTGGCGACCTCATTGCCCGTCGCATTGTTGCGCATGCGAATGCACTCGCCACCCGCCCCGTTGAGGAACATGTCGCGAATCACCACGCCCGTGATATCGCGCGACGTGTCCGACGCGCCGATGTAGATCAGCCGGCCGTCGGCGATGCGGCTCTGGTTCGCGTCCTTGAAGCTCCGCGTGCTCGAGAGGTCCGTGGGATAGGTCTCGTTGACGAGGTTCTCCTGCCCGTCGATGGTGAACCCCTCCAGCACGTAATGGCTGTGGTTGATGCTGACGATGCGGCTCGTGCCGAACAGCACCGCCTGGTAGCGCGCTGAACGCGCCTTGCCGGTCTCCGGCCCCTTGAGGGTGATGGGCGCCGTCGCGGTGCCCGACTGCTTCGTGACGAGCCGCTCGTGGTAGAGGCCCGGAGCCAGGTGAATCGTCGTGCCCGCCGTCGCCTTGTCCAGTGCGGCCTGAATCGTCTTCAGCGGGGAGGTGGAGGTGCCGGGGTTGCCATCCGAGCCACTCGGGCTGACGTAGAGGGATTCGGCCCCCGCGGCGGAGGGCAGGACCGTCAGGAGGGCCAGGAGCAACGGGGAGGTACGGCGGGTGCGGAGTTGACGATTGCGTGACAGATTCAAGGATGCTCCCGAGGGTGGAATTATTGAAATGAGCAGAATCACGGGAAAACGCGGTTATGATACGCCGCGTCACGATATTTTCAACCCTGCTCATGCGTTCGAGCCTGGCCCGGAGCGTCTGGTTATTACAAAGCGCCTGATATTTTTTCTGGAGCACTTTCTGTGCAGGAAGCCACAGCTCGCGAAGGCATGGGGAGACCCGGTGCTTCGACATTCGCGGAGCAGGTGGTAGAGAGAATGGAAACCGCTTCCACGGTTCCACGCCCGGGAGATCCCGCGATGCTTCAACACTTTCGTCCGCTGTTGGCTGCTCTGAGTGGTGCCGCCCTCCTGTTGGGAGGTTGCGGACCTGACGTTGGCCCCACTGGGGCGACCTGTCCGACCGGGGGCACGCAGCTCACGGCGCAGAACTTCGGCATGCCCTTCATGGAGCAGTACTGCACGCGCTGCCACGGCTCGACGCTCAGTGGTGGCGCACGTCAGGGCGCTCCCGCGGACGTGAACGTGGACACCCTGGCGGGTGTGCGCGCGGCGGCGGATGAGATTGACGAATGGACGGGCGCCGGCCCCAACCGGGTGAACACCGGGATGCCGGTGAACGGCCCGATGCCCACCACGGAGGAGCGGCGCCAGCTCAGTGAGTGGCTGGCTTGCGGCGCGCCGGAGTAGGGGCCGCTCACGCTCCGTGAGGCCGGTGGGGGCAGCGTCGCCGCTCGCTGTCCCAGCCCTCGTACTCGATGATGAGGCGCTCCGGAGTGGGGGTGCCCGGTACCTGTTGCAGGTCCGGAAGCAGGGGGAAGCCGCGCTCGTCGTTGACGATGCGAGGGTTCCGCAGGCGGAGGAGTTGCTTGAGGATGGCGGTCATCACCGTCATGGACAGGTGGCGGCCCAGGCAGGCGTGCTGGCCGAAGCCGAAGTTGAGGTAGACCCAGTCGGGGCGACCGGGCCAGAAGCGGTCCGGCTCGGGGATGACCTCCGAGTCCGCCATGGCGGAGGCCAGCCCGCACACCACCAGCGTGCCCTGGGGGATGAACGTCTCGCGCGGAGTGCCCCGAGCCAGGGTGTAGTCCTGCACGCAGTGGCGGTAGAGCAGCGAGGGCGTGGGCTCCTTCCGTGCGAACTCGAGGATGAAGCCGGCGATGAGCTTGTCATCGTTCATCTCCACCGCGTGCATGAGCTGCTGGCGCAGCTCCGGAGCCAGCTTGGGGCCGACGAAGAAGCGGTAGGCCCCGGTGAGCACCCCGGCGGTGGCCACCAGCGAGCCGGACACCATCCCCGCGAGCTGGCGGCGCACGAGGATGTCATCCAGCGGCTTCCCATGCTCATCGCGCAGCTCCAGCAGCCGTTGCAGCACGTCGTCCGGGAAGACGGTGTCGGGCTGGTTCGCGAGCTGCCTCCGGCGGGCGGCGATCACTCCGTCCAGGTAGCGCTGCACCTCGGGGCCGATGCGGGTGGCCGCGTCGCGCGTCTCGTTGGTGAAGAAGGGGGGGAAGATGAAGGCGGACATGGCGGGGAACCACTCGAGCATGGACTTGTCGTTGGGCCCCGCCACGCCGAAGTAGTTGCCGATGACGCGCACCAGCGCCAGCGCCGCGAGGCTGGCCACGTCGAGCCGCTGGCCTCCCTCCTGCACCTGCTGGATGAAGAGGTGGGTGATGTCCTCGGTGAGCTGGCGTACGTTCGCCAGGTCTCCACGGCGCACCACCATCCGCCCCAGGGAGGCCTCGCGCTGGTAGCGGTCCGTGTCGTCGAAGCCGAGGAAGAAGGGGCCGGTGGTGAGCTGCATCCGGTGGTCGTACTCGCGCACGGAGAAGACGTCGTTGCGCCCGAGCACCTCGCAGGTGTCCTGGAAGCGGGACACCAGCACGCCCAGCGGGGTGGAGAGGAGGGGGGCCTGCTGGCGCAGCTCGGCCCAGATTTCGGGGTGCTGGGAGCGGCCTGCGGTGAGGAAGAGGCGCTCCTCGAGGAGCTTGGACTGCTTCTGGAACCGCTCGCTGGGGTTCTTGATGTCGCCGAGCCGCCGGTACTCCTGGAGGAAGCCGGTGGTGGGAGGCTGAAGCGAGGTCGGGGAGGTCTGGGCGATGGCGGCGAGCGCGCGCAGCCCCGGCACGAAGAAGTACTCGCCACCCTTCACCGTGACGAAGCGAGGCAGCTCGAAGAGGGTCCGGCTGGCCATCGGTGGCTGGCCGTCCGTCTCCGGGACGGTGAAGGAGTTGGGAGGGCAGTCCTCGCGCTGGATGCAGGGCTCGCCCGGGGAGATGGGGTCTCTCATGGACGAGAGGTTGCCGGTGACGTTGCCGCTGTTGAGCCACTGTTGCTGCACCAGCTCGAACTGCTCGCTGATGCTCGCGTTGTAGGCGAGGAACATCAGCCCGCGGGACTGGCCGTCATCCGGTGCGCCCTCGGGAAGGGGAGGGCCGTAGGGCATGCCACGGCGGATCATCCGGTGGGCGAAGACATAGCGGGACATGCTGGAGTCGCGAGGATTGGCGCGGCGCACGTGGGCGCCCAGCGGGCAGCGCTGACCGATGGGGTCGTCCTCGTAGCGGAAGTCGTTGTTGCGCTGGGGGTCGTCCGCGAGCGCCGGGTTGTCACTCTCGGGGGAGAGGGCCAGGGGGGCGCCGCTGCGCCAGCGGCCCATGAGGCGGGCGGCGAGCTGCTCCTCGCTCCATCCCAGGAGAGGGGCCTGGGCGCGGAGGTATTCGCGGAAGCCGGCCACGTCTTGCTCCAGCTTGCGCACCACCAGGTAGGTGCCATTGCCGCGGAGGGGCTCGGCGGGGTGGATGGACTCCTGCTGGAAGGCATCCGGGTGGCCGAGGAGGAAGGCGCCGGCGGGGATGGGCTCCCACTGCTGTTTCTCCGCGTTCCAGGTCCCCTGGCCGGGGAGGGCGGGCATCTGCTTGTTGCCGGAGATGCCGGGCTGGCTGATGCCGTCCGCGAAGCCGAAGTGCTCCAACCACCTGCTGCCCTGTCGGAGGGCGGCGGCGTCCTGCCGGTGGAGCACGGTGACATCCGGGGAGGCCTCCGCCAGGGCGGCCCGCTGGCCCTCGTCCAGCGCCTCCCGCGTCCGGGCGTGCAGCATCAGCAGGGCGTGGATGCGGGTGGGCTCTCTCAGCTCCTTCTCCCACCGCTCGTGCCCGTTCACCCCGAGGTCTCCGAGGACGGTCGCGCGGCGCTGCATGCCGAGCTGGAAGGACTCGGGGAAGGACTCCAGGAGGGACTGGGGGAGGTTGAGGGCGAAGAGGCCCTGGAAGGAGAAGGCGATGTTGAGCGTGTAGGGGGGGGGCGTCGTCCCCCAGTCACGGGCGTCCGTCACCAGGGGCTGGAGCGCCTGGAGCCACGCCTTGGCGCGGGAGGCGCTGTGGAAGGTGAGGAAGAGGTAGCGGGCGAAGTCCATGGCGTAGGGCCGGAGGATGTTGCCCTGGATGTCCTGGTACTCGAGGGGCTGGGGCGCGTTGGGCAGCAGGTACATGGTGGGTTTTCTCCGAGGGGTGAGGCTCAGCTCGCGGCGCGGCGGGGCTCGACGAGGACTTCCTCGGGCTCTCGGGACGGAGGCCGAGGGGCGAGGAGGTGGGCGGAGGGACTGGCCGGAGTCTGCTGCTGGCCCAGGAGGAGCACCTCCTGCTGGAACTGGTGGAAGAGAGGCGCGAGTGCTTCCGGCCGGGCCTGCAGCTTCTGGACGAGCGCGTCGTAGCGCTCCTTGAAGGCATACAGCCACTTCACGTCGCGCACGGTGAGGCCCGGAGTCGCCGAGTAGAAGCAGGTGGTGGGGACCGAGTACTTGCGCACCCACTGCGCGAAGCGCTGGAAGTGCTGGGCGCTGGCGCCGGGGTACTCCTCGCAGTGGCCCCAGATCTGGTTCAGCCCCTCGGCCACCTGGGGATCATTGACGAAGTCGCGGAGGTAGCTGCTCAGCGAGCCGTCGAAGTTGGAGGTGAAGAGGAGGTTGCGGTCATTGTCGATGATGACCCAGCGGGCGAAGTGGACGGTGCTGATGCGATCCAACACGGTGAACTCGCGCGCGTTCACCTTCTGTTGGACGGCGGTCAGCACCTTTCGGAGCCGGTCGACGTACCGGACGGTCGGCAGCTCCGGGATGAAGCCCTGCCGGATGGGGGTGATCAGCGTGAGCGCGGAAACCTGCTCGAGGTTCGTCTCGGTGCTTGTCATACTCGGCCCTCCTTGCGTCCTGGAAATCGGGAGGGCACACCTCTGGCATCTCGTCATGACTGCCCCCCGATGTGATGCAAGCTAGACGAGTCGGAGGCGCGGCGCTGTGAAGCGCTTCACGTCGAGCGTTTTTTTCCCGTCAGGCTTGTGAGCCGCGGGCCGGGGTTGGATTTTTCTGGTATTGCTTGATTTTTATTCGAGGCTGGATCGTCCGCCATCCTACATGTCGGCGGGTTCACCTCTCCGTGGGCTTGACGCGACTGTCGGAACTCTCATTCAATTTCGTGGTGGCGGGCTGGGGATTATGAGTCCACCCGTTGGAGGCATTGTTCCCGAGCCGAGGTGCTGCCGTGAGCGTTTCAAGGGGGCTTGCATGGATGTGCGCATCTCTGCCGCTTCGCCTGACCGTCCTGATGCTGCCTCTTTTCGCGGGGTGCAGCATCAATCGCTACCAACCGGGTCATTTTCAGTTTGTTACGG
>QKJM01000013.1 GCA_003249315.1 Archangium sp. | reverse complement strand
GCACGTGGACTTCCCCATCTGCCTCCGCCCGCGAGGCCGGAGCGTCCTCCTGGTGGGGGGCGGTCCGATCGCCGAGGGACGGGCCGTGCAACTCCTCGAGGTCGGCGTGCGGCTGCGCGTGGTGGCTCCCTCCGTCACCGAGACCCTCCGCCGCCTCGCCGAGGAGGGCCGGCTGGAGTGGCACGCGCGCCCGTATGCGGCGGGAGACGTGCGTGGGCAGGCGCTGGTGTTCACCGCCACGGATGACGAGCAGGTGAGTCGGGTCGTGGCGGACGAGGCGAGGGCGCTCGGCATCTGGGTGAACGCGGCCGATCTGCCCGAGCTGTGCGACTTCACGTTGCCCTCCGTGGGACGGAGAGGCCCGCTCGTCGTGGCCGTGTCCAGCTCCGGGTTGGCTCCCGCGCTGGCCGCGCGCCTGCGGCGGCGGTTCCTGGAGCAGGTGGGGACAGGGCACGTCCAGCTCGCCCGGCTCATCGGATGGCTCCGCCAGCGCCTGCCTCGGGGCGCGGAGCGGATGCGGTTGCTCAAGCAGCTCGTGGACGGGGACGTCGGCGAGCTGGTGGTTCGCGGCGAGCGCCGGGAGGCCTGGGCTCGGCTGCGAGTGGCGTTGGAAGTCTTTGGAGAGAGGTCATGAGAATGAAAGCGGAAGGAAGAGTGTACCTGGTGGGAGCGGGCCCGGGAGATCCGGGACTGCTGACGCTGCGAGCGGCCCGGCTGCTCGCGGTGGCGGACGCGGTGGTCTACGACCGCCTCATCCATCCCGAGACGTTGAAGCTCGCGAGGCCGCGCGCCCGGCTCCTCTTCGTGGGGAAGGAGGGCGGGGGAGAGTCGGTCCGGCAGGAGGAGATCAACGCGTTGCTGGTGGCGCAGGCGCGGCTGGGTCGCATGGTGGTGCGGTTGAAGGGGGGAGACCCCTTCGTCTTCGGTCGCGGGGCCGAGGAGGCGCTGGCGCTGGAGGAGGCGGGCATCCCCTACGAGGTGGTGCCGGGTGTTTCCAGCGGTGTGGCGGCGCCCGCGGCGGGAGCCATTCCTGTCACCCACCGGGGCCTGGCGGGCTCGGTGACGTTCGCCACCGGGCACCGTGCGGAGGGCGCTCCGGATTGGGCGCACCTGGCCGGGGCGGAGACCCTGGTGCTGTTCATGGCGGGTGGCAGGCTGGAGGAGGCGACCGGGGCGCTCATCCTCGCGGGGCGCTCGCCCGACACCCCGGCCGCGGTGGTGGAGGCGGGCACCTGGGAGCATCAGCGGGTGGTGGAGGCCCCTCTGGCGGAGGTGGCCTCGCGGGCGCGGGAGGGGGCCATCGGCTCGCCGGCATTGCTGGTGGTGGGCGAGGTGGTGTCGCTGCGCTCCCGGCTTTCCTCCCTGGTGAATGCGGGGTCCCCGATGATCGAGCGGGCGCTGGCCCGGGCGGAGGGTGGCCATGAGTGAGCTTCAGTCCGAGCGCCTCTCCCACCTGAAGGAGCTGGAGGCGGAGAGCATCCACATCCTTCGCGAGACGGCGGCCGAGTTCGCACGGCCGGTGATGCTCTACAGCATCGGCAAGGACTCGCAGGTGCTGCTGCACCTGGCGCGCAAGGCCTTCCACCCGGCGCCGCTGCCCTTCCCGCTGCTGCACGTGGACACCACCTGGAAGTTCCAGGACATGTACAGGTTCCGTGACGAGTTCACCTCCCGGCACGGGCTGCGACTGCTGGTACACCAGAACCGCCAGGCGCTGGCCGAGGGCATCAACCCCTTCGACCATGGGAGCCAGAAGTACACCCACGCGATGAAGACGCAGGCGCTGCTGGAGGCCCTTGCCCTGCACGGCTTCGACGCGGCGTTTGGTGGCGCGCGGCGGGACGAGGAGAAGTCTCGTGCCAAGGAGCGGGTGTACTCCTTCCGTGATCGCCACGGGCAGTGGGAGCCCCGCCGGCAGCGGCCCGAGCTGTGGAACCTCTACAACGGCCGCATCGACACGGGGGAGAGCATGCGCGTCTTCCCGCTCTCCAACTGGACCGAGCTCGATGTCTGGCACTACATCCTGCGGGAGCGCATCCCCGTGGTGCCCCTGTACTTCGCCGCAGAGCGCCCGGTGGTGGACCGCGGGGGCACGTGGATCATGGTGGACGACGAGCGGATGCGGCTCCGTCCGGGCGAGCAGACCGTGCTGCGCCGGGTGCGCTTCCGCACGCTGGGTTGCTACCCGCTGAGCGGGGCGCTCGAGTCCGCCGCCACCACGGTGGAGGACGTCATTGCCGAGATGTTGCAGGCCCGCCAGTCCGAGCGGCAGGGCCGGCTGATCGATCACGACGAAGAGGGCTCCATGGAGCTCAAGAAGCGGGAAGGGTACTTCTGATGAGCGCCGCATTGCCTTTGCAAGAGTTGGATGTGCTGCAGCGGTTCCTCGCGGAGCACGCGGACAAGGAGCTGCTCCGGCTGGTGGTGGTGGGCTCGGTGGACGATGGTAAGTCCACGCTGATCGGCCGTCTCCTCTACGAGTGCAACAGCCTGTTCGACGATCACGTGGCCGCGGTGAAGCGCGCCAGCGCGGATGGGGAGATCGACTTCTCGCTCTTCACCGATGGTCTGGTGGCCGAGCGGGAGCAGGGCATCACCATCGACGTGGCCTACCGCTACTTCTCCACGGCCCGGCGCAAGGTGATCATCGCCGACACGCCCGGACACGTGCAGTACACGCGCAACATGGCCACCGGCGCCTCCACGGCGGACGCGGCCGTCATCCTGGTGGACGCTCGCCTGGGCGTGCTGGCTCAGACCCGGCGACATGCGTACATCGCCTCGCTGCTGGGCATCCCCTACCTGGCGGTGGCCATCAACAAGATGGATCTGATGGGCTTCGATCGGGCCGTCTTCGAGCGGATCGGCGACGAGTTCGAGGCCTTCGCGAGCACGCTCGGCTTCGAGCAGGTCCGCCTCTTCCCGGTCAGCGCGAGCAAGGGTGACAACATCACCCAGGCGAGCACGCGCACGCCGTGGCACGAGGGGGGCACGTTGCTGGGGTGGCTGGAGTCCCTGCCGCACCAGCGTCGGTTGGATCGGGCGCCCCTGCGCTTCCCCGTCCAGTACGTGCTGCGGCCCAACCTCGACTACCGCGGGTTCGCCGGGCAGATCGCCTCCGGCACGGTGCGCGTGGGGGATGAGGTGCTGGTTCTCCCCTCCAGGCGGCGGACGCGGATCTCCTCCATCGACACCTTCGACGGGAACCTCCCGGAGGCCAGCGCGCCGTCCTCGGTCACCCTGCGTCTGGCCGACGAGGTGGACGTGAGCAGGGGAGACCTCATCGCCCACGCGGCGCATCCTCCGGTGTCGCTCCAGCGGTTGGAGGCCATGCTGGTGTGGTTCGGGGAGCAGCCTCTGGACAGCTCGCGTCGCTACCTCGTGAAGCACGCCTCGCGCTACGTGCCGGCCCACATCGAGCAGGTGCTCTGGCGCAAGGAACTGGAGGATCTGTCCGAGCAGCCCGCCGAATCTCTCTCTCTCAACGATATCGGCCGGGTGTGCATCACCAGCAAGCGTCCTCTGCTGTGCGATCCCTACCGGGAGAACCGGCGGACCGGGGCCTTCATCGTGGTGGATCCTCTCTCCAACGACACGGTGGGCGCGGGGATGATCCTCGGTCCATCGGGGGAGGGCGGTGAAGGCAGGCTGGAGCTGACGTCGCTCGTGTCCCCGGAGGAGAGACAGGAGCGCCTCGGGCAGTCGGGCACGGTGCTGCTCCTGGCGGGTACTCCCTCCGCGGTACAGGAGGCCCTGCGCCTGGAGCGGTACCTGTTCGATCTCGGCCGGCATGTGGCCGCCGTCCGGGGTGATGCGGAGGTCGCCCTCGCGCTGGCCGAGGCCGGGCTGATCGCCATTCTCTACACCCCCGTCCCCCAGGCGCGGTTGTCGCTGCTGGAGCAGCTCCGCGGCGCCGGTATCCCATGGCTCGAGCTGGAGCCCTCTCACGACATGGAGCGTCTGGCACAGCAGCTCCAGGCCGCTCAGGAGAAGAAGCCGTGACCACTGCCGTTTCCCTTCCCCCCATGGCCTCGCTGCTGAGCGAGGAGAAGCTCTCGTTGTTGCAGCGCCTGGTCGACGGTCTGGATGCTCCGGCGCTCCACTGGCTGAGCGGGTACACCGCCGGCCTCGCGGCCCGGGCTCCCGCCTCCATCCAGCCCGTGGCCTCGGTGCAGGTCGAGCCGGGGGCCTCGCTCACCATCGTCTACGGCACGCAGACCGGGAACAGCCGGAAGCTGGCCGAGCGTCTGCACCAGCGGGCCGAAGCCGCCGGGCTCGCCGTGCGCAGCTTCTCCGCAGGGAAGTACCCCCTGCGCGAGCTGAAGAACGAGCGCCTCCTGTATGTCGTCATCAGCACCCAGGGCGATGGCGATCCTCCTGACGATGCGCGCGGCTTCGTCGAGTTCATCCTCGGCAAGCGGGCGCCAGCGCTGGAGAAGCTCCGCTTCTCGGTGCTGAGCCTGGGCGACTCCAGCTATCCGAAGTTCTGCGAGATCGGCCGCGTCCTGGACGAGCGCTTCGCCGCGCTCGGTGCCACGCGGTTGGTCGCTCGCGCCGACTGCGATCTGGACTTCGAGTCCGTGGCCGAGTCCTGGCTCGGTGAGTCCCTGGAGCGCGCGCGCACCGAGCTGGTGCAGGAGGCCTCGCTCGCCACGGTCACTCCGCTGAGGAGCGTGACGGAGGCGGCGACCTTCGGTTGGGAGAAACCCTTCGCGTCCCAGGTGCTGGCCAACCAGCGGATTACGGGGCGCGGCGCGCTCAAGGACGTGCGTCACCTGGAGCTGTCTCTGGAGGGCTCGGGCCTCACCTACGCGCCGGGGGATTCGCTCGGCGTGTGGCCCGTCAACCCGCCGGAGCTGGTGGAGGCGGTGCTCTCCACGCTGCGGCTCGATGGGTCGACCGAGGTGTCGCGCGACGGGCGCACCCTGCCGCTGGAGCGGTGGCTGTCGCGGGAGCTGGAGCTCACCCGCCTGAGTCGTCCCTTCCTGGCGAGCCATGCCTCGCGCTCGGGAAGTGACGAGCTGCGGCGCCTGCTCACTCCGGAGGGCGGCGAGGCCCTGCGCGCGCTGCTCTCCAGCCATCAGGTGATCGATCTGCTGCGCGACTGGTCCGCTCCGTGGAGCGCGGAGGAACTGGTGGGTGCGCTGCGCCGGCAGACGCCTCGGCTCTACTCCATCGCCTCCAGCCAGAAGAGGGTAGGGGAGGAGGTCCACCTGACGGTGGGGGTGGTGGACTACGAGGCCTTCGGCTCGCGGCACTTCGGGGCGGCCTCGCGCTACCTCTCGACGCGCGAGGCCGGTGAGGACACGGTGGAGGTCTTCGTCGAGCCCAACGAGCGCTTCCGCCTGCCGGAGGACTCGAGCCGGGACGTCATCATGATCGGTCCCGGTACGGGCGTGGCCCCGTTCCGTGCCTTCGTTCAGGAGCGCGCGGAGATCGGCGCGAAGGGTCGCAACTGGCTCTTCTTCGGCGAGCAGCACTTCCGCAGCCAGTTCCTCTACCAGCTCGAGTGGCAGGAGGCGCTGAAGCAGGGCGCGCTGCATCGGTTGGAGCTCGCCTTCTCGAGGGATCAGGGCGCGAAGGTCTACGTGCAGCACCGCCTGCGTGAGCGGGGCCGCGAGGTCTACGAATGGCTGGAGGGCGGTGCCCACCTCTATGTGTGCGGCGATGCCCAACGGATGGCGCCGGATGTCCACGCGGCGCTGATCGACATCATCTCCACCCACGGCGGCAGGAGTCCCGAGGACGCCGCTGCCTGGCTCGAAACCCTGCGCGGGGAGCAGCGCTACCTGCGCGACGTCTACTGAATCGAGGATCTTCCATGAGCACTACGAACCCGACTCCCGCCCTGTCAGAGGTGGAGCAGATCAAGACGCGGAGCAACCTCCTGCGCGGCACCCTCGTCGAGAGCCTGGCCGACCCCGTGACGGGCGCCATCGCCCCGGCGGACACGCAGCTCATCAAATTCCATGGCAGCTATCAGCAGGACGACCGTGACGTCCGCGAGGAGCGCTGGAGGCAGAAGCTGGAGCCGGACTACAGCTTCATGATCCGCACCCGTCTTCCGGGGGGAGTATGCACCCCGGCGCAGTGGCTCGCCCTGGACGAGCTGGCTCGCACCTACGCGAACGGGACGCTGCGGCTGACCACGCGTCAGGCCTTCCAGCTCCATGGTGTGCTCAAGGGGGAGCTCAAGAGCACCCTCGCCGGCATCAACGCCGCGCTGCTCGACACCCTCGCCGCCTGCGGAGACGTCAACCGCAATGTGATGTGCAACCCCAACCCGGTGGAGTCGCGCGTCCACGAGGAGGTGTACCGCTGGTCCGTCCTGCTCTCCGAGCACCTGCTCCCGAAGACACGCGCCTACCATGAAATCTGGCTGGACAAGGAGAAGGTGGCCGGCGGAGAGGAGGAACCCCTCTATGGTCCCACCTACCTGCCGCGGAAGTTCAAGGCGGCCATCGCCATCCCTCCCCTCAATGACGTGGACATCTTCTCGCAGGATCTGGGCTTCATCGCCATCCTGGAGGGCGGGGAGCTGATTGGCTTCAACGTCACCGTGGGTGGGGGCATGGGAGCCACGCACGGGGATGCGGCCACCTTCCCCCGGCTCGCGGACGTCATCGGCTTCATCCGGCCCGACCAGCTCCTGGAGGTGGCGGAGAACGTGGTGAAGATCCAGCGTGACAATGGCGATCGCACCAATCGCAAGCACGCGCGGCTGAAGTACACCATCGAGGATCGCGGCATCGCCTGGTTCGTCTCCGAGCTGGAGGCGCGGCTCGGCTACGCGCTTCAGCCCGCACATGCCTTCTCCTTCGAGCACAATGGCGACCGCTTCGGCTGGCTCCAGGGTCACGATGGGCGGTGGAACCTGACGCTCCGTATCGAGAGCGGTCGCGTGGCGGACACCGAGGGACGCCGGTTGCTGACCGGCCTGCGGGAGATTGCGAAGGTGCATCGGGGTGACTTCCGGCTCACGGGCAACCAGAACCTGGTCATCGCCGGCATCCCTCCTGAGGATCGTCCGACGATCGAAGCCCTGGTGGAGGCCCATGGCCTGGATGGCTTCCGGCGCGCGAGCCCCCTGCGGCTCAACGCGCTCGCCTGCGCGGCCCTGCCCACGTGCAGCCTGGCCATGGCCGAGGCCGAGCGCTACCTGCCGCGGGTGCTCGAGGTGTTGGAGGAGCGCCTGGCGGCCCATGGGCTCGCGGAGGTGCCCCTCCACTTGCGGATCACCGGCTGCCCCAACGGCTGTGCCCGGCCCTACCTGGCGGAGATCGGCCTGGTGGGGAAGGGGCCAGGCCGCTACAACCTCCTCCTCGGCGGAGACGCCCGCGGGCAGCGCCTCAATCGCCTCTACCGGGAGAACCTCGACGAGGCGGGCGTCCTCTCGGCGCTGGAGCCGCTGTTCGCCGCCTTCGCGCGTGACCGGCTGCCCGAGGAGCGGTTTGGAGACTTCGTGGTGCGCGCTCAACTGCTGCCGGCTCGGCCCGGTTCAGTCCATGGGACTTCCTGATGACTGCGCCGGGTGTTACCCTGCGGGCTGGAACGGCCCATGGCTGCGCTTACTTCATTCGGGAAATCAGGCCGCGTCCTCCTCGTGGACGACAGCCTCATCGCGCTCGATAGCATCGGCTCCAAGCTGAGGGAGCACGGGGTGGACGTCGTCACGACGCCCTCTCCGACCCAGGCCCTCGCGCTCGCCACCGAGGGCGAGCAGCCGTTCGATCTCATCATCCTCGACGTGCTGATGCCGGAGATGGATGGCCACGAGCTGACGCGCCGCCTGCGAGCGCACAGCCGCTCGGCCAGCACGCCCATCCTCCTGCTCACCACGCTCGACTCCACCGATGATCGGGTGGCCGGTCTGGTGGCGGGGGCCGACGACTTCTTCACCAAGGCGGCTCCAGACGCGGAGATGCTGGCTCGGGTGCGCTCGTTCATCTCGCTCGGCAAGATGCGCGCCCAGCTCCTCGCCCAGCACGAGGCCATGGCGCGGGTGATGCAAGAGCCGGAGTCCGTAGCGCTCCAGGCCCGGGTGGTGGTCATCCATCATCATCCGGGGGAGGGCGAGCGGCTGGTAGGGGAACTCCGGGGCTCGGGCGCGGCGAGCGAGTGGCGGATCTCCCGGTGCGCGCCTCCGCCGCGCCTGACCGCGCTGGATGCGGACGTGCTCGTCGTCAGCTACCCGGTCGCTCTCGAGGGCGAGCAGCCGCTGCTGCGCCGCCATGGCTTCGATGAGGGGGCTCCCTCCATCGTGGTGCTGGACGAGGCCGAGTCCACCGAGCGGCGCGTGGCGTCCTTCGATGCCGGCGCCGACGACTACCTCACCCAGGAGACGCCCGCGGCCGAGCTGGCCGCCCGTCTCACCAGCGCGCTGCGCCGCCAGCACCGTCAGCAGCAGCTTCGCTCCTCGAGGGATCGCGCGATGCTGGCCGCGGTGACGGATCCGCTCACCGGGCTCTACAACCGCGCCTACTTCTACGAGGCTTTCGGCGTCGAACTGCGGCGCGCCCAGCGCTACCAGCACCCGATGACCCTGGTGTTGTTGGATCTGGATCACTTCAAGCAGGTCAACGACACGCTCGGTCACACCGCCGGAGACGAGGCCCTGCGCGAGGTGTCCTCGCGGTTGCGGAAGACGGCGCGCTCGACGGACATCGTCGCACGCTATGGTGGAGAGGAGTTCGCGATGATCCTCCCCGAGACGGATCTGGAGCGCGGGTTGATCGCCGCGGAGCGCTTCCGGGTGGCAGTGGAGGGCGCCACCGTTCACGGGCCCAAGGGAGGCAGTCGCTCCCTGACCCTCAGCCAGGGGGTCGCCTGCTATCCCCTGCACTCCACCAGCATGTCCGAGCTCGTCGAGCTCGCCGATGCGGCGCTCTATGCCGCCAAGCGCACGGGGCGCAACCGGGTGTGTACGGCCTCGCAAGGGGGGGAGCCCCTTCCTCCCGCTCCCTCCGGGGGGGCGGCCTTCCCGGTGCTGGAGCGGCTGCGTCGGCTCATCTCGGATGATTCCGAGAGCCCGCTCGCGTCGGTGCGCATGGCCGCGCGCATGCTGCACGAGGCGGCCACCTCGAAGGACGCGCTGCACTCGTTCTCCACGCAGCTCCGCGAGTCCTCCGAGCAGGTGCGGCGCGAGGTGCAGCAGGCGGTGGAGGAGCTCGTCTTGCTCCTCGAGAATCGCCGCTAGGCACGGG
>QKJM01000660.1 GCA_003249315.1 Archangium sp. | reverse complement strand
AAGCCAACGGCGTGGACTCCGCCTCCACCGACGTGCCTCCCGCCACCAGGTACGCCGCCGCCGTCAGCCCCGCCACGCCCGAGGCCCTCAGCCCCACGCCTCCCGCCAGCAACCGCTCCTGTCCGCGTCCCCCCACCTCGCGCAGGAGGATCTGCCTCGAGTAGCGGAGGATCTGCTCCTCACCCAGAGCCATGGCGCTATCCCCCCTGCTTGCGCAGCAGCAGCCTGTGCGAGCCGTCGTCCCGGAGTTCCAGGGACAGCACCGCATGCCCCTCCTCGCGCGCGTTGCGCGGAACGTTCTTCAGCGGCTCCTCGCCGCGCAGCAGGACTTCCAGCACCGCGCCCTCCTCCAACGCCTCCAGCGCGAGCTTCGTGCGCACGTACGTCATGGGACAGACCTCCCGGGTGATGTCCAGCGTCCGGGTCACCTCGTGCATCGCGCGGTCTCCTCGGTGAAGACGGGAGGACGAGGACGGGAACAGCCCTCGCAGTCGGGGGCGCGGCGGACGCGAACCCGGCGGCCCCTCAACGAGGCCCCGTCGAGCACGTACAGGGTGGCCTCCCCCTCTCCCCCGGACGACACCCCCGTCAGGCGCTCCAACACCAGCCGGGCCTGCAGTGCCCCCACCAGTCCCGCCAGGGAGCCGAGCACCCCCGCCTGCGCGCAGGTGGGCACCGCGTCCGGCGAGGGCGGTTCCTCGTACACGCAGCGCAGGCAGGGGCCTCCCGGCTCCACGCGCATCGCCTGGCCCTGCATCCTCAACACCCCGCCGTACACCAGCGGTACTCCGGTGGTCACCGCCACCTCCGACAGGAAGAGCTTGGTGGCCGTGCCGTCCGTGGCGTCCACCACCACGTCATGCGCCCGGAAGAGAGCCTCCGCGTTGGCCCCATCCACCCGCTCGGCTCGCGCCTCCACGTGCAAGGCAGGGAAGGCCCGCCGTAGACCCTCGGCGGCCGACTCCACCTTGAGCCGGCCCACGTCGGGAGTCCGGTGCCAGAGCTGGCGGTGGAGATTCGTCACGTCCACCCGATCCGGATCCACCAGCGTCAGATGTCCCACTCCAGCCTGCGCCAGCGCCAGGGACGCCGGACAGCCCAGGCCACCCGCCCCCACCACCAGTACCCGTGCCGAAGCCGCTCGTTCCACGCGTCCGACCCTCGCCGAGCCCCTGCCCGGCGTCAACCGTGCATGGTGAAAAGGCTACCCCTCACGGAGCGAGCGAATATCTTCCCCCCACGGCTCATCCACTGCCACCGAGACACACCTTTCCGGAGCCACCACCCTCACCCCAACCAGGAACCATGAACCACCCCATCCGCGCGCTCGCCCTCCTCTCCGCCGCCCTCCTCTTCTCCGGCTGCCCGAAGAATGGTGAAACCCGCCCCGAGCCGGTGGAGGACCCCTCCTACCGGGATGCCGGCCAGTCCACGCCTCCCCCGAGCGCCGTCTCCGGAGCCACCCCGGTGAACGCTCCCGAATCCGCCCCCGAATCCGCCCCTCAGGCTGAAACCGAGGCCCAGGACGCGAACCGGGCGACCATGGAGAACTGCGTGGACCGCTGGCTCGAGGCCCGCAAGATGGACATGTACGGCCATCCCGAGGGCACCATGTACGCGGGCGGCACTCCCCTCTTCAACGAGGCCACTGGAGAGAGCACGGATCGCCTGGAGTACATCTTCAAGCGCCACCCCGAGGCCCGGCAGGCCTGCGCCGGCCAGGACGCGCAGTAGCCACCTCCGCACCGCGCCTGCCTGCTCCCGGGAACGGGCAGGCGCAAAAGACGGGGATCGGATTCCCGCATACCCGGCAGGTCCTTTAAACTCGCCGGACGGATGGAACCTCTGCTCGCCCTCGAAAACGAAGGACCGGAATCGCATCGCCGGGCTCGCGTGCGCGCGGTGCTGGAGCGGCGCAAGCTCACGAACGACATCTCCGCCGAGCAGGCCGCGGCCTCATGGGAGCAGGATCGCTTCGTGGCCCGGGCCCGCGCCCTCTTCTACGCGCGGCTCATGTTCCTCTCCCTGGGCCTGCTCATCCTCGCGGTGCCCACCTGGTCCCTCTACTTCGGCCTCAACGGCCCCTTCGCCTTCGTGGGCTACTTCACGATGCTGCTCTACAGCATCGCGAACTTCCTGGTGATCGATCATCCCCGGGCCGGGCGCCAGGTGACCTACGTCACCCTCTGCGTCGATCTGGTCATCATGGTGGTGCTCATCACCAAGCCCCAGGTGGGCGGCGGCCTGCAGAGCCCGCTGCTGGCTACGCAGCTCCTCTTCACCACCCTCTTCGCCATCCTCTACCCCAAGCCGCTGGCGATCCTCCCGCCCATGCTGGCGCTGCCCGTCACCACCCGGTTGGATCTGCTCCTCGACCGGGAAGTCACCGCCGTGGACATCATCGTCTACGTGGTGGTGTACCTGAACGAGCGCGAAGCCAACGCCCACCGCGAGGTGGTGGAGCTGCAGGGAGATCTCAAGGAGCTGGCCGTGGTGGAGGAGCGCAGCCGGCTGGCCCGGGAGATCCACGACGGGCTGGGGGCCTCGCTCTCGTCGATGATCATCCAGTCCGAGTACATCCTCGGGCTGGCCGGCGACGACGCCCTGCGCTCGGAGATCCGCGAGCTGAAGGCCACCGCCGAGGAGTCCATCGAGGAGCTGCGGCGGAACCTGAGGATGATGCGCGAGGACTTCGAGCTGGGGCAGGGGCTCGAGGACTACGTGAAGACGTTCAGCGAGCGCACCCAGCAGGACATCCGCTTCGAGCGCACCGGCCTGCCACGCAAGCTGACTCCGGACGCCCAGCTCTCACTCTTCCGGATCGTCCAGGAGAGCCTGTCCAACGCCATCAAGCATGCCGAGGCCCGGCAGGTGCGAGTGAAGCTGGACTTCTCCCCGGAGCGGGTACACCTCGTCATCCAGGATGACGGCAAGGGATTCGATCCGAAGAAAACACCTCGCGGCCACTACGGCCTGCTCAACATGCGCGAGCGCGCGATGAAGCTGGGGGGCGAGCTCATCGTGGACTCCACTCCCGGCACCGGTACCCAGGTGTCCTTCTCCCTCCCCACCTCCTCATGACTGGAGCTCCCGTGGAATCCGCCCCGACGGCCGCCTCCGCCCCCATTCGCGTCTTCGTGGTCGAGGACCAGACGCGGATCCTCAAGAACCAGCTCCGTCTGCTCGAGAGCAACCAGGACATCGAGATCGTCGGCACCGCGCTCTCCGGTGAGGCCGCGCTCGAAGAAGTGCCACGCGTCATGCCGGAGGTCCTCCTCCTGGATCTGGGCCTGCCGCGCATGAGCGGCATCGACGTCACCCGCCACGTCAAGACGCACTGGCCTCAGGTGGAGATCCTCATCTTCACCATCTTCGACGAGGAGGACAGGGTCCTCGATGCGGTGAAGGCGGGCGCCTCGGGCTACCTGCTCAAGGGGACTCCCGCGGACAAGATCATCGAGGCCATCAAGGAGGTACACGCCGGCGGCACCGTCATCCAACCCAGCCTGGCGCGCCGGCTGCTTCGCCACTTCCGCGTGGAGCCGGACGCGAGCCCGATTCCGTCCGAGCCACGGGCCCCCGCTCCACCTCCATCCGAGTCGACGCCCGAGGCCACCAACTCGCCCACGGAGGAGCCCCCGCTCAAGCCGCTGTCGGATCGGGAGTCGGAGATCCTCCAGCTCATCGCCAAGGGGGTCTCCAACAGCGAGGCGGCCCGGCTGCTCAACGTCTCCAAGGCCACCATCCGCACCCACCTGGAGCACATCTACCGCAAGCTCGAGGTGACGAACCGGGTGGAGGCCGTCACCGAGGGCATCCGCAAGGGCCTCATCTCCGTGTGAGGGCTCACCAGGAGAGCGTCACCCCGACGAGGGCGGTGGCATACAGCTCCTCCGCCACGCCCCCGGCCAGCCAGCCACGTCGGGCGCCCTCCCCCGAGAAGTCATCGCGGAAGGACGTCAGCCGGAAGCGCGCCGAGTAGCCCACCGGGCCCCAGAGTTCCCCGGCCAGCCCCAGCTCCGCCG
>QKJM01000253.1 GCA_003249315.1 Archangium sp. | reverse complement strand
AGGTGCGCACCAGCCCCAGCTTCGGCACGAACAGCAGCGGGAAGGAGATGCTCGCCGCCAGCGCTCCCAGGTAGTCGAACGTCAGCACCTGGCTGACCAGGTCCTTGAACTTCACCTGGTCCTTGAGGATGCGCAGCAGCAGCGGAATCTCCAGCCCCACCAGCGTGCCGATGGCGAGCACGCTCCCGTAGAGCGCCAGCCGGAAGATGTCCGTGAAGGCGAAGGCGAGGAAGAGCAGCGGCGCGCACGTGCCGCCCACCAGCGCCACCGCCAGCTCCACCTCCACGAAGCGCTGGGCCACGCCCCGATCGATGAAGCGCGAGAGCCAGCTCCCAATCCCCATGGCGAACAGGTAGCCGCCGATGACGGTGGAGAACTGGGTGATGGAGTCGCCGAGGAGGTAGCTCGCGAGCGTGCCGGCGATCAGCTCGTAGATGAGCCCGCACGTCGCGATGACGAGGACGGTGACGAAGAGGAGCGTCTTGTTCAAGGCACTACTGCCTGCCGCGCGGGCCTCAGCCCGAGATGGCCGCGGCCACGATGATGGCCAGGCCGATGATGAAGGACCCCATCACGATGCCGAGCGCCGTGTTCTGGTCCACCTCGATTTCCTTGTGTACGTCGAACGGCATGATGAGCCGAAAGACGAACAAGCCCGCGACGAACACCGCCAGACCCACCAGCGAGTACACGAGGCTCGCCGCCAGGTTGTCCAGACTCACCACCACGGCCAGTACACCCAGCATCACTTCCCTCCCATGAAACCGCCGGTCCAATAGCGCACGCCGCTGGCGCCGCCACCACTGCGCAGATCCACCCGTCCGCGCTGCTCGCGGGTGAAGGGCTCCCAGCCGGAGAGCGCCAACGCCGCATAGAGGAGCACGATGACTCCACCCAGGTACTTCATGGCCCACCTCCCTCAATCATCCGAGCCCTCGCTCAGGTTGCTCTCCGCCCAGCGTGTCGACTCGAAGCTGGAGGAGCGGAACCACGCCAGCACCGGCCCGATGAGCAGCATCACCAGCGCACAGCAGAACCAGCTCCCGCGCGGCGAGCCACTCACCAGCGCCACGCGGTAGCTGCGCGCCGTCTGTTTGACTCCTTTGTTGAAGAACGCCGTGGTGCGCAGCACGTAGCGCCCCGGCTCCACCGCGGACAGGTACTCCTCCTCCGAGCGGCTGCCCTCCGTCCACGAGCCGTCCGAGTCGCGCCCGGAGTAGTAGCTGATCTCCTCGTAGAAGCTGACGACCTCGCCCGTCTCCTCGTTCACCAGGTCTCCCTGCACGCCCAGCCAGTCGTTGTTGACCGCCGAGCTCAGGTCCGCGCGCACGTTGCCCCGCTTGTGGATGTCGAAGGGCTGGCTGAAGGTCATCGCCGAGGGCGTGCCGGACTGTGCGTCCGGCGGCACCGTCACCTCCTGCACCACCACCACCGTCTCTCGGGCCGCCATCGCGTTGACCACGATGAACACGGCCAGGAGCGCCGCGGCCCAGATGCCCGTCCACCCCCACAGCGACTTGTTGCGGTGCGGGTTGGGCTGGCTGGGGGCGATGCCCTGGGGCTCCGGCAGCGGCTCCTTCAGCCGGAAGGCCTCCTGCACCACCTGGGGAGCCAGGTACTCGCCGTGGGTGAACGTCACCTCCTCCTGGGTCCGGTCCGCGTTCACCGAGTACGGCGGCGACACGTACTCCATGGCCTCCGCCCACTCCCCGGCCTCCACCTCCCAGTAGAACTCGCCCAGCACCGTCTCGGTGACGGCCATCACGCGCTGGAAGGCCCGGTAGCGCCTGCCGTCCAGGTGCGCGGCCAGCCCCGGCGCCTCCGCCACCTCGCCCGCATCCAGCGGGGTGAGGAACACCCAGTGGCCGTTGGAGTTCATCAGCCACGTGAAGCCGCGCGCGCGGTTGAAGAGGAGGTATTCCTCCCACGGGTAGCGAATGCCATCCACCGTGCATGAACGCACCAGGAAGCCGATGCACACCCAGTCCGTCCCATCCAGCTTGCCCTTGGCCCCCAAGGGGATGAGGGGCGGATGCTCCGGCTTCTCCAGCAACTGGAGGAAGGCGAGCTTGCCCTGGCTGGCGTCCAGCAGCGAGCCACAGAAGGGACAGGCCACGCGCTTCGTGCGGTCCGGCGCGCGCAGCTCCAGCGGGCCGTTGCACTGGGTGCAGCGCGCCTGCTGCAGCTTCACCTTCTTCACCCGCGGCCGGAGCTGATCCGGTGGAATCCCCAGCTCCTCCAGCTTCAGCTTCTGGCCGACGTACACCTCCGGGTCTTCCGTCCCGGTGCCGAAGTCCAGGGTGGCGAAGACGCCCTTCTGGCCCGTGGCGTCCACGTAACGGCTGTCCGCCGTCGGATCCACGTCGTTGGGAAGCTGGCCCGCGGCCGACACCACCCGGCCATGCCCTCGCTCCTCCACCACGAAGCGGTGGCCGAGCAGGGTGAAGCGGTGACCGGGCTTGAAGTCGTCCAGGGCGAGGCCCGGCTCCTGGCCCGCTGCGAAGAGCAGGTAGAAGAAGCCCTCGGCCTCGGAGAGCCACCCCGTGCGCCCGTCGTCGAACTCGACGTACCACTCATCCCAGGGGCCCTTGCCATGGTCCTTCTGCAGGTGGCCCACCACCCGGTAGCCCACCTTCGCGTAGCGGCCCTCCGCCCCAAGCTGAAGGGGCGTGTCCGTGTCCACGATGGCGCCAATCTTCCCGTGCGCCTCGAGGTGGCGGCCCTTCTTCGCCACCACCGTCTGGCAGTGCTCGCACACCACGACCAGCGCCGAGCCCGCGGTGAACTCAACCGGGGCCCCACAGGAGGGGCAGTTACCCTGCGTCACGCCTCCACCCCCCTCGGCAGCTCGCGCACCCGGCTGGAGGCCGCGCCCAGGTGCCGCGCCAGCAGCGCCTCGAAGTCCGGGCGCTGGCGGGGGCGGCAGCAGTAGACGTTGAGCGCGGCGAAACCGTGCTCGGGGAAGGTGTGGATGGCCAGGTGGCTCTCCGCCAGCAGCGTCAGGCCGGTGATGCCCCCGGGCTCCGGGAAGACGTGCCACTGCGGCTCACCCACCACCTTCAACTCCAGCAGAATGATGAGCTCCTCGAAGAGGGCCGCGAGCACACCCCGATCCTTCAGGCGCTCCGGCTGGCACCCGCTCACATCCACCAGCCATTCCTGTCCGGTCGTCAGCGTCCTTCCTCCCCTGGAAATGCCCACTTTCTAGCATGAGCCCCACCCCCCAGGACCATGGAGAACGTCCCTACGGGTACTCCCCTCCCCTACATGGCCCTCCTGCCCGGCGACTCACCGACCCTGGTACGCTGGGGAGTAATCATGTCCGAGAAGGAACCCTCCACGCCCGCCCCTCCGTCCAACTCCGTGCGCCCGCCCGCCACTGGCGCGGTGGCGAGGCTGGTGCGCGCGCTGCGGGGCCTGCCCGAGGCCGAGCGCTGGCCGGATGAGGGCAGCCAGGGGCTGGCCGGCTGGTTCAAGGCGGAGACGGCGCCGCCCGAGGACATGACGCCGCGCTTCCGCGAGCTGCTACGGCGCGTGCGCGAGGGCGAGCCGGTGCTGCCGGAGGAGGCGAAGCGCCACCAGTACCTGCTGGTGAAGGGGATGCTGGGGGACGAGCTACCCGGCTACCTGCTGGACAACCAGCAGCGCCTGGAGCGGCTGGGGCTGGAGACGCGCGAGGTGCCGGTGGACACCGAGGGGCGGCTGGCGGACAACGTGGAGGTGGTGCGCGACGCCCTGCTGGACGCGGCGTACTTCGGCCGCACGGTGGTGCTGGTAGGGCACAGCAAGGGCGCCGTGGAGGCCATGAGCACGCTGGCCCTCCACCCGAAGCTGCGCCGGGTGGTGC
>QKJM01000525.1 GCA_003249315.1 Archangium sp. | reverse complement strand
CGTCCTGGCCCTGTGTGGCCCCGGGGCGGCGCGAGCGCAGAGCAATGTGCCCACCGTGAACTGCGCGGATCAGCCCAATCCCATCTATGTGGCGGGCTCCTCCGCCGTGCGTCCCTTCCTGGGCGTGGTGGGCGGGCTGCTCGCCAGCGAGAGCACGCCCTATACCCTCGTCTACCAGTCCCAGGGCTCGTGTACGGGGGTGAAGGCCATCTTCAGCGCGGACGCCACCGAGCGCGTCATCAAGGACATTCCCGCCGCGGGTGGCAAGTCGGCCAACTACGCCGTCTTCTTCAAGGCGGACGGCTCCTCCCAGGAGTGCTTCCTGGAGGTCGACGGCACGCAGGTGGACGTGGGGGTGTCGGACGTGTACGCCGACACCTGCGGCTATACCGCGCCCGCCGGCGTGACGATTGCCGACTACGAGGGCCCCATCCAGCCGATGACGTTCGTGGTGCCGGCGGCCTCCTCGCAGAAGAGCATCAGCGCCGAGGCGGCGTACATGGTCTTCGGCATGGGAGGCAACCAGGGCAGGGCGGCGCCGTGGACGGACCCGAACCTGTACTTCGTGCGCAACGCCAGCTCCGGGACGCAGCAGATGCTGGCGCGGGCCGCGGGCGTGCCGGCGGATCAGTGGTGGGGCGTGGACCAGGGCGGCAGTAGCGGGGTGCGCAACAAGATGAAGGTCATCCTGGATTCGACCACCGCGGACAAGGCCATTGGCATCATCTCCACCGACGTGGCGGACGAGGAGCGGAGCAACCTTCGCATCCTCGCCTTCCAGGGTACGGGGCAGTCGTGTGGCTACCTTCCGGACTCCTCGCCCTTCGCCACGGACAAGCTGAACGTGAGGGACGGGCACTATCCCATCTGGGGGCCGGTCCACTTCTTCACGCGCACGAGCAGCGGGCTGCCGAGCACCGCCGCCGGCGCGCTGGTGAGCCGCTTCGCCGCGGCTCGGCTCGAGAAGGAGTTGCTGGACGCCATCATCGAGCGGCACCTGGTGCCCAAGTGCGCCATGCGGGTGAAGCGCTCGACGGAGATGGGGCCGCTGTCCGCCCATACGACGGACTCCCGCTGCGAGTGTTACTTCGACCTGGTGGCCAACGGGGGCACGCAGTGCCAGGCGTGTGACGGGCCCGCGAACTGCCCGGCCTCCGCGCCAGCCTGCAACTACGGGTACTGCGAGAAGCCTTGAGGCACCGCGCGCTCCCCCGGGGTCGACCCGGGGGAGTCGTCTCCCGGGGCCCTACTGCCAGCAGCCGTAGACGTTGCCGCCCGAGTTCCACTGGAGCTGGTGGGTATAGTCCGGGCCCCAGAGGGTATTGGTGAGCGGGTGTACGCCCCAGCCTCCGATGCGGTCCGGGCTGATGGAGGCGGCGGTGGCGCCGGGGTCGTCCCGCATGGCCTTCCAGTGCCGCTCGTCCGAGCTGCCGCACTGGTTGGCGGCCATGCAGTTGGCCACCTGGTTCCCCGCGTTGACGCACACGCTGGAGAAGGGGCAGACGACGGTCAGCAGGGCGCCCTCGAACCAGCCCAGCGAGTCGCGGCACTGGTTGTAGATGCCCGAGTAGAGCGAGTTGACGGCGTTCTCTATCTGCTGGTGCGGGTAGGTGTGGGGTGACACCGTCCCCTGGCCCGCGTAGGCGTGCGCGTAGGCCATGAAGGTGGAGCACACCATGCCATCGTTCGCGGCGTTGCCTGGAATCAGGTGGGCCGTCTCCAGGTTCCTGTACTGGAAGAGCGAGTAGTTGACGCGGTAGCCATTGCGGACCGGCCGGTCGATGTACTGGCCGGATGCCGCCCGGGAGGGGTCGCTCACATAGGGGTGGTTGTACCAGATGGAGTCCCCGACGAGGGCCGCCTGGGTCGGGTCTCCCTGCTGCCAGCCTGTCCACTCGGGGCCGCCGCTGCCATTGTGGTGTATGTACTGGTAGATGCCGCCCTGGTTCACCTGCTCCAGGCCCGGGTAGCCGTACTGGAGCTGGTTGGCTTTGAGCGTCAGGCTGCACACGGTGGGCCAGTCATTCTGGTCGGGTGTGCGCATGGTGGCGTGAGACACGCCGGCGCCTGGCCCGTGCGAGAGCATCGAGTGCGTGCGGTACTCGCCCACCGCGTCCAGCACGTCGCGGATGGGACCGGGGCCGCGGTCGAACACCACCGCCCCGTTGGGTGCATTCCATCCGGCGGAGGTCCATCCACACGGACTCTCCGCGAAGGCGGGCCCGGCCAGCGCCAGCGTGGAGACGGCCACGGCTCCTGAGAACAGACGATGCATTGCGCAACCTCCCTGTCTACGTCGACATCCTCTATTCCCTGTCCCCGCACCTCACCAGGGCGTGAGGGAGTTTCACCGTGAGGAGTGAGCAGCGGGGCCCGGGGAGTGTCGAGTAGAAGGCGCTCAGGCCACCTGGGAGGGGTCGGACGCGAGGCCGAGGGGCAGGAGGAGGCGGAAGGTGGTGCCGCCGTCGGGGGGCGAGTCCACGGAGATGGAGCCGGAGTGGGCGTCGAGGGTGCGCTTGACGATGGCGAGCCCCAGGCCGGTGCCGCTGTCCTTGGTGGTGAAGAAGGGCTCGAAGAGGCGGGCGCGGGTGGCGGGAGGGATGCCAGGGCCGGTGTCGGAGAAGGCCACTTCCACGCCCGGGGAGGAGCCGGGGAGGTGGCGCACGGCCACGCGGAGGGTGCCGCCCCGGGGCATGGCCTGGATGGCGTTGAGGGCGAGGTTGAGGAAGGCCCGCCGCATCATCCGCTCGTCAATCGGCACGGGAGGAGCGTCCTCCTCCAGGGCCCACTCCACGCACACTCTGGACTGGCCGCTGATGGCGGTGCGCACGGCCTCCTCGAGAAGACGTGACAGCGGGATGGGGTGTAGCGAGGGAGAGGAGGGGCGGGCGAAGTCGAGGAGGTCGTCCACCAGCCGGTTGAGGCGGTTGGCCTCCTCCTCGAGGACGGCCATGGAGGTGAGGGTGGAGTCGTTCCGGGGGATGCGGCGGCGCAGGAGGGCCGTGGCGTTGAAGATGGCGCCCAGGGGGTTGCGCACCTCGTGGGCCACCACGGCGGACAGCTCGCCGAGCGCGGCCAGCCGCTCTCGCTCCACCAGTTGCTGCTGGGTGTGCTCCAACTCGGTGTGGAGGTGTGCGAGCTCCTCGGCGCGTCCTCGCAGCACCTGGAGGAGCCGGTGGGACTCGAGGGCGGCGGCGAAGTGGGTGCCCATGGCCTGGAGCGTCTCCAGCTCCAGCGCGGAGAGGGTGCGGTGCTGGCGGAAGGAGACGGCGAGCGCGCCCACCATGCGCGAACTCACCTGAAGGGGCACCATGGCCATGCTGGTGCGGCCCCGGCGCTGCATCTCCTGCTTGAGGTGCTCGGGGGCGCTCTCCGCGTGGAGCACCTGGGGCACCCCTGTCTCCATCACCTGCTGGGCCAGGGTGCCTCGCAGGGGCCGTCGCCCGCTAGGAGGGCACGGGCCGTGGTGCCACACCACCTCCAACTCCTCCGCTTCCTCCTCGCGCAGGACGACGGTGACCGACTCGCAGCTGAGCAGGCCGATGATTTCCTCGGTACCGGGCTCGAAGAAGGCGTGGGGCTCCGTGGCGGTGGCGGCCACCGAGGCCAGCCGGTTGAGGGCGGCGAGTGCGGTGTTGTGCGCGGAGAGGCGGGAGATGATGCGCGCGGTCTCCAGTGCGGCGGACACCTGGGCGGCGAAGAGGCGCAGCGGCGGCAGCTCCTCCTCGCGCAGCCAGTCCGCGGCCACCAGGAGCAGGGCCCGGGGGGAGCCCTCCTGCTCGATGCGGACGCACACCGCCCGCAGCGGCCCCACTTGTCGCAGGTGGAGTCGCACCGGCTCGGCCCAGTCCAGTCCGACGAAGCGCGCCGCCTCCATGGAGAAGTCATCTCCGTACGAGGCCCCCTCCCGCCACGCGCGCGCCATCAGGGGGGACCAGGTGCCCGGCACGTCCACCAGGTGCTGGCCCCGTAGGCGTGTCCGGCCCGCGGCCTCCTCGCTGGCCACGAAGGCGTGCCCGAGCCACACCCGCTCCCCATCCGGCACCAGGTAGCCGTAGGACAGCTCCAGCTCGGCCAGTCCCTCGAAGACGCGGCCCAGCACCTCCTCCTCGGAGTGGATGGAGGGCAGCGAGGCCCCCAGCGTGGCCAGGCGCCGCAGCACCTGGCGCCGCTCCACCCGGGCGGTGATGTCCCGCAACAACATCAGGGTGTCCGCTCCGCTCACCGACACGGACAGCTCCACCCGGCGCTCGCCTCCGGCGGTGCTCAGCGTCACCTCGTACGTGTCTGGTGCCGGCTCGCCGCTCAGTCGGCGGAGCTGGCGCTCGCTGACGAGGGGAACCTCCTCCTGGGCCAGCAGCTCGGCGAAGGGGCGCCCGAGCACCTGCTCCGGGCCGCGGCCGATGAGTCCGAGCAGCGCCGGGTTGGCGTACACCATGCGGCGCTCTCTCACGACACCCAGGCAGAAGGGCAGGGTGTCGAAGTGCCGATATGGGTGCCCCCCGACTCCGTCGCGCGCCGTCACGGGGGTGAAGAATGACACCCGCGCGCGCTGGGGGGAAGGGCCCCCAGGGCGCTTCCTTGGCCGGTCTCAGTGCTGCTTCTCGTAGGTGCCGATGAGCTCGCTCTGGGCGAGGACGTGGCCGTCCATGGCGCTCAGCAGCTCGTCGCGAGTGGGAGTGCCCAGGTCCGGCAGCAGGGTGTCCAGGGCGTACAGGCGGTGGAAGTAGCGGTGGCGGCCGATGGGGGGGCAGGGCCCGCCGTAGCCCGGCCGGTTCCAGTCGTTGAGACCCTCTCGTGCGCCCTTGGGGAGCTTGCCGCGGTGCATGGTCTCGGTGAGGGTGTGCATGTCCGGGGGCAGGTTGTAGAGCACCCAGTGGATGAAGGTGCGCTGGGGGTGGCGGGGGTCCGGAGCGTCGGGGTCCTCGACGATGAGGGCGAAGCTCTTCGTCCCTCCGGGCGCGCCCTCCCAGTGCAGGGGTGGGGGCAGATCGTCCCCCTCGCAGGTGAAGCGGGGCGGGATGGAGGCGCCGTTGCGGAACTCGGGCGAGGAGAGGTGGAGTGCCATGGTGTGACCTCCTGGCGGGTGGAAGAGGGCGTCCTCCCCGAAAGCTGGGGACGGGTCGGAGGCGGGACCAGCCCTCTCCCAGGCGGTGTCGGACACCTCGTCCGGGGGAGGCGTGTGGGTGGTGGGGGGAGCGGGCCCGCGCACGGTGGGTGGGACCTCGGCCCGGCGATCAGGGCCGCCCGGTGCCTCTGCGACGCCACCTCCGGCAAGCCAGACTTCCAGCAGCGGCAACTCCTCTTGTGGGAGGAGGGGGCGCCCGCCGGAGCGTAGCGGTTGCGCTGTGCGCACCATCAATGCTAAGCGGCGCCCGCGCGCAGGTTGGACGAGGGCGGTCTATGGACAAGGAGCCCCGGGACGAGGAAGACGGGCTGTCACCCATGGCCCGGCAGATGCGGGCGGCTCAGCCGTACGTGTCCGCGGTGTGGAAGCTGGTGGGCGGAGCGGTCTTCGGAGTGGTGGGTGGGTACTTCCTGGACGCGTGGCTGGGGACGAGTCCCTGGTTCATGTTGGGGCTGAGCCTGGCGGGTATCTCGGTGGGCTTCTACGGGTTCCTGAGGGAGATGGCGCGGTTGGGGAAGAAGCGGTGAAGGGGCGCGGAGAGAAGGCCTTCCGGAGCCATGCGGGGATGGCGGCGGTGGTGTCGGGGGTGGGCCTGGTGGTGGCGGCGCTGGTGCCGCGCGTGGCCGAGGCGAGGCTGGCGGCGGTGGTCGGAGTGGGGCTGGCGGCGCTGAGCGGGGCGGTGGCCCTGGTGCTCAAGCGACGGGCTTCGCGGCGGGACCTGAACGCCGCGCTGAAGGTGGTGGGTGTCGTTTTTGGCCTTCGGGCCGTGGGCGTGATGGTAGGGCTGCTCTGGGCGGTGTCGAGGGGGTTGGACGCGGTGGCGTTCGTGGCTGGTTTCTTCGGTACCTACTTCGCGCTGCAGTGGATTGAAGTGAGCTATGTGATGGCCGCGTCGCGGGACGCGGCGGGCGGAGACGAGTGATGCGCAAGGCAATGGTTCTCTTCGTCGGGTTGCTGGCGAGCACGGCGTTCGCTTCTGGCGCCTCGACGGGGGAGAAGGAGGACGTGGCGGGCTACATCCTCCACCACGTGGCGGACGCTTCCGAGTACGAGCTCGAGAGTCCGTTCTCGGCCGAGCACAAGGCGATCCATCTTCCGCAGATGGCGATCCCCTTCAAGGCGGGGGCCTGCGAGCCGGCGCATGTGGCGGAGGATGGTCACAAGGTGTTCCCGCCGCTGTCCGCGGGCTGCCTGGACATCTCCATCACCAAGCACACCGTGATGATGTGGCTGGCGGCGCTGCTGCTCATCGGCTCGCTGCTGGCCTTCAGCAACCGGGACAAGAGCAAGATGGTGCCGCGGGGTGTGGGCGCCAACATGTTCGAGATGCTCATCCTGTTCGTGCGCGACGAGCTGGCCATCAAGAACATCGGCAAGGAGGAGGGCCCGCGCTATGTCCCCTACCTGCTGACCGCGTTCTTCTTCATCCTCTTCATGAACCTGCTGGGGCTGGTGCCCTGGATGGCCACCGCCACGGGCAACCTGGCCATCACCGCGGGTCTGGCCATCTGCACCTTCGTGGTGACCCAGGCGGCGGGCATCCGTGCCGCGGGCGTGGGCGGCTACCTGGCCCACCTCACCGGCGGCGTCCACTGGGCGCTGTGGCCCATCATGGTGCCGGTGGAAATCCTGGGCCTGTTCACCAAGCCCTTCGCCCTCACGGTCCGTCTCTTCGCCAACATGCTGGCGGGTCACATCGTCATCTTCTTCCTGCTCGGCCTCATCTTCATCCTGGAGAACCTGGCGGTGGCCGCGGTGAGCGTGCCCTTCGCGCTCGGCATCTACATGCTGGAGCTCTTCGTGGCCTTCGTGCAGGCATATGTCTTCACCATGCTCAGCGCGCTGTTCATCGGCATGAGCGTGGCCATGGGTCACCACCACCACGACGAGCACGCCGAGGGTGGCGCTGGCCACGATGGGCACGGCAAGGCGCACCCTGTCGGCTCCTGATGTGAAAGCTTGCGCGGGGGCCTCGCGGGTGCGAGGCCTTCCGCCGACGGTACCCGGCGGTTCGAGAGGCCGCCGGAGGTAGTCCAAAAGGGAAGCAACGACCCCCCCACAAGCGGGTCACACCGAAGAAAGAAGAAGCACTGCCATGACCAACCTCGCTCTTGCGTTCCTCGCCGCCGGCATCGGTGCCGGTCTCTCCATCATCGGCGCCGCCCTCGGCATCGGCAAGCTGGCCGCCGCCGCCATGGACGCCACTGGCCGTCAGCCGGCCGCCGGTGGTGACATCCGCACCACGATGATCATCGCCGCCGCCCTCATCGAAGGCGCCACGCTGTTCGCGCTGGTCGTGTGCATCCTCCTCGCCGTCAAGGCCTGACCCAGGCATTGGTGGTGTAGGACCCCGGGTCCGGCGCTCGCTCGCGAGGCGGGGAGCGCCGGCCCGTCGTTGTAGAGAGTAGCTCTCGTCGTACCCTTGACGTCGTACCTGTGAAGGCCGCCATGCTCCTGCCCAACGTTCTCGCCGCCAGCAGCTTCGTGGAGGTCCGCCCGGGCCTCATCTTCTGGACCATCGTCACCTTCGTCATCGTCCTCATCGTCCTGCGCAAGGCGGCCTGGGGCCCCATCCTGTCGCTGGTGGAGGAGCGCGAGAAGCAGATCGCCAGCTCCATCGAGGCGGCCAAGCGTGAGCGGGCCGAGGCCGAGAAGCTGCTGGCCGACCAGAAGACGGCCATCGCCGAGGCGCGCCGCGAGGCCCAGGAGATGCTCCGCCGCAACCAGCAGGAGGTGGAGAAGTTCCGCGAGGAGCTGATGGCGAAGAGCCGCAAGGAGGCCGAGGAGTTCAAGGCCACCGCGCAGCGCGAGATCGAGGAGCAGAAGGCCAAGGCCGTGGCCGAGGTGAAGGCGATGGCGGTGGACCTGGCCATGGAAGTGGCCGGCAAGCTCATCAACGAGCGGATGGACGAGCCCAAGCACCGCGCGCTGGCGGAGCAGTTCGTCCAGAGCCTCCCCGCGAAGGGGGCGACCGAGCGCCGCGCGTCGTAGTTCCGGATTCCCCGGTCCGCGCTCCGCTGTTCAGGAACCCATCATGGCACTCTCCATTGGCATCGTCGGCCTGCCCAACGTGGGCAAGTCCACCCTGTTCAACGCGCTGTCCACGGCGGGAGCCGCCCAGGCGGCGAACTATCCCTTCTGCACCATCGAGCCGAACGTGGGGATGGTGCCGGTGCCGGACGAGCGGCTGGACAAGCTGTCGGCGCTGGTGAAGCCGCTGAAGAAGGTGCCGACCACGCTGGAGTTCGTGGACATCGCCGGGCTGGTGCGCGGGGCGTCCAAGGGCGAGGGGCTGGGCAACCAGTTCCTGGCCAACATCCGTCAGGTGGACGCGGTGCTGCACGTGCTGCGCTGCTTCGAGGACGACAACGTCACCCACGTGGAGGGTGGTGTGGACCCGGTGCGGGACCGGGACGTGGTGGACACCGAGTTGTGCCTGAAGGACCTGGAGACGGTGGAGAAGCGCCGCGAGCGCACCCAGCGCAACGCCAAGGCCGGCGGCAAGGCGGGCGAGGAGGCCAAGGCGGAGCTGGTGGTGCTCGACAAGCTGAAGGCCGGGCTGGACGAGGGCGTCACGGTGCGGGCCCAGGGCCTGTCAGAGGACGAGCGGGCGGTCATCCGGGAGCTCTTCCTGCTGACGGACAAGCCCGTGCTGTACGTGGCCAACATCGGCGAGCAGCAGATCGGCCAGGATGAGGGGGACCGGTACGTGCAGGCGGTTCGGGAGATGGCGGCGAAGGAGAAGGCCGAGGTGGTGGTGCTGGCGGCGGCGATGGAGAGCGAAATCCAGCAGTTGCCGGAGGAGGAGCGGCCGGGCTTCCTGGAGAGCGCGGGGCTGACGGAGCCGGGCCTGCACAAGGTGGTGCGGGCGGGCTACAAGCTGCTGGGCCTGCAGACGTACTTCACCGTGGGCGAGCAGGAGTGCCGGGCGTGGACCATCCAGCAGGGGTGGAAGGCGCCGCAGGCGGCGGGCGTCATCCACACGGACTTCGAGCGCGGCTTCATCAAGGCCGAGGTGATGCGCTGGGAGGACCTCATCAAGCTCGGCAGCGAGTCGGCGGTGAAGGAGAAGGGCCTGATGCGGATGGAGGGCAAGGAGTACGTCGTCCAGGACGGCGACTGCATGCACTTCCGCTTCAACGTGTGAAGTA
>QKJM01000516.1 GCA_003249315.1 Archangium sp. | reverse complement strand
TGCAACGCGCCCGCGTGCGGCTGGGCCTGGAGCGCGCCCTGGAGGCCGGCGCCACTCAGGGCCTGCTGGCACCCGACAACGTGGAGCTGGGGGAGGATCTCTCGCTCTCCCAGGTGTACGGCGCGCTGGCCGGCGTGGAGGGACTGCACTCGGCCGTGCTGCGGCAACTCCACCGCCGCGAGGAGGCGCCCTCTCTCTCCGAGCGCGTCGTCGCCACGCCTCGGGAGCTGCTCGGCTGGGCCGCTCCCCGCGAGGGCACCGAGGGCGTGGAGCTGCTCTACGAGGAGGCTCGCGAGCGATGAGACGCCCCTCCGAACTGCTGCCGCGGCTCGTCCCCGGCCTCTACACCGCCCGCGACTCCACTCTCTCGGGACGCCCTCTGCAGCGGCTGCTCTCCGTGCTCGGCGGCGAGTTGGATGCACTCGCGCGGGAGATCGACGGCCTCTGGGACGACCACTTCGTCGAGCGCGCCTCGAACGAGGCCCTGCCCCTCCTGGCCGAGCTGCTCGGCGCCCGACTCCTCACCGAGGATCCACGCACCTGGCGCGCGGTGCTGGCCCGCTCCATCGCCTGGCGTCGCCGCAAGGGAACCCTGGCCACGCTGGAGGAGATCCTCTCCCTCACCAGCCGATGGGATGCCGAGATCGAGGAGTCCTTCCGCTCCCTGCTGTCCACCCAGGAACTCCTACACCTCGTGCCCTGGCGAGGGCGCACCACCCTGCTGTGGGATCCCATCGGCCTCGCGGATCCGCTCTCGCGTCGCTCGGCCGGAATCGAGCGTCCCCGTGACGGCGAGCCCTCCCGAGCCCCCCTGCTGTCCGTGGCCCCGGGTGAGACGGTGGACCAGGCGCTGCGGCGACTCGGCCGGGCGGATGCGGGACGACATGCGGCGTCGCCTCGCACGGTGGATCTCCTCGGATGGGCCCGGCCGGACGTGGCCCTCGTCCGCACCGCGCGCCTCGTCCCCGTGGAGTTGGAGGAGATGCGGCCCGGAGCCGTGCAGTCCCTCCCTGGCGGGTACCTGGGCTTCCGCGTGGATCCACTCGACCGCGACGGTCCTCTCGTCTGGCTGCAGCCGCGCACGCGACCGGAACTGCTCGGCGGCCTCACCGAGCGCCATGAACCAGAGTCTTCCTCCGCCACCTCCTCCGGCCGCACCGCCGCCGTCCTGCTCACCCCCACCGCGCTGGCTGAGGATCCCTCGGCAGCCGAGCGGGCCGGAGCCCTCACCGTCTCGGTGGACGGGATTCCCCTCGTGGGTCCGCGCCGGGTGCCGCGCTCTCGCGGTCCCCTGCCCGTCTCGCCGGTGGGCCCCGAGCCGGTGCTTCACCTCACCGACGACTCGCGACCCGCCACCGGAGATGCCTGGCGCCTCACCCTCGCCGCGGCGCGCGAGGACACCGATATTCCCCTCCTCTCCACCGAGGCCCGCCCCGGGACGCCGGGGGCCGTCACCGCCACGCCCGAGGCTCGCCAGCTCCTCCACGGCGCCACCACCGTGCTGCTCGTCGAGCGCACCGAGGGAGAGGCCCGCCAGAGAGACGCGACCGGCGCTTGGAGCCCGCTGCAGGTGGGTGGACGACAAGGGCCTCCGCGCAGTCCGGCCGTGGCGGTGACGGTGGGAGGACTGCCGCTCGTGGTGCGCGCCGAGCAGCGGCTCGCCACCGGAGAGCTGCGCCTCGCCCGCTTCGAAGCCAGCGCCACGGGCACGCAGTGGGAGGCCGTGGCGCTCGGAGGGACACCGCCTCCCGCGGACTCGACGGACATGGGCGCCGCCTCGGCGGGAGAGGCGCTGCTGCTGGTGACGGGAGATGCGGAGGGACGGCTGGGTGCGTGGCGGGTAACGGGGCTGGACAGCTCGCCCGTCGCCGAGCGAATCGACACTCCGGGCCCGCGTCGGCCACTCGCGCGTCGCGCTCCGAGCACCTGCGTCCTCGGGGATCGCCTCTTCGTCTTCGGAGGAGAGCAGGACGGAGCCCCCCTCGGCGAGCTGTGGTCGGTGCCGCTCGCCGGAGGTCCCTGGCGTCCCCACCCCGTGCGCCACCGCCAGGAGCGGAAGAGGGCCGCGCTGCTCGCCACGGCCGCGAGGCTGGTGCTGCTCGGCGGCGAGCTCGTGGAGGGAGAGCTGGCCACCACCGTCTTCCAGTGCGAGCCCTCCGCCTCCTTCCCCATCTGGCGTCCCCTGCCCTCGCTGCCACTCGAGCCCGGCCTCCCCGGCAGCCTGGTGGCGCGGGCCACGCCCACCGGCCTCGAAGCCCTCGTCTGGGCGGATCGCACGCGCCCCCGCCTCTACCGGCTGGACACCGGCGCCACGGCCTGGACCGAGGCCGACGGACCCGAGCTCGATGCGCCCAACCCACCCACGCCGGGCGAAGCCCTCTTCGTGGGAGAGCGCGTCCTCGTCGTCGGCCCCTCGCCGCTGCCCGCCTCGGAGGTGGTGTTCTCCATGGAGGGGGAGAGCCACCTGGCCTTCCTGCCCGAGCTGCGACTCCTGCCCCGCGAGCGCCTGCGCTTCCACGTCGCCAACGACGGCGCCACCTTCGCCGAGGCCCGCCCCGGCCAGCCCATCCCTCTGGACGCCCGGCCCGGCGGTGCGCTCCACGAGGGAAGACTCTCCGCTTCCGCCGGGGAGCTCCGGCTCGCACTGCCTGGCCGCCTGCGCCGCCACTTCTTCCGCCTCCTCCAGCGCAGCCTGGGTCCATGGGACTCGCTCCTGCCTCGCACGGAGGAGGGCTTCGTCGCGTTGGATCCCCGCCTGGGCCGGGTGCTCCTGCCAGGGAACGCGCCCTCGGGCCAAATCACCCTCTCGGCGCGCGTGGGCCGGGGGACGTGCCTCGGCGCCGGGTGCCTGCCCCCCACGCGCCAGCCGCCGGCCTCGTGGCTCGAGCCGGAGTTCCCCACCCCCACCCCGCCGGACCTGCGCGCCATCCCGCGCTCCGTCACCGCCTGGGTGTCTCCATCGCGCGCCGGAGGCTCCCTCACCGCGCACGGAGAAGAGCGCCCCATCGTCGCGACACCCGAGGAGGGCGTGGCGCCAGGCCCCGTACCGGCCGTGCTGGGCATCCTCGGCTCGCCGAGGCTCGGGCCCGTGCGGCTGGCCTCGGAGGTGGACGCGGGCCTGTCCCTCTTCGCCGCGGACCCGGGCAGCGTGCCCTTCGTTGAGGCTGACGCTCGGGGCCGCGCCCTGGCCTTGCTACCGGGCTTCGGAGGACGCGCGGACACCGAGTTCTGGCTCGCCGGACTCTGGCTGGGAGGCAGCCTGGAGCTCGCGCTCGCCCGTGGCCAGGCGGACGTGCGTTGGTGCCACCTGGGGCAGCCCGGGGAGACGGGCCTGTGGGTTCCCGGCGCCGGCCACCAGGAGGCCCGCGCACGACGCTCGCTGCCTCCGGTGGAGGTGGAGCTCCGCCTCTACGGCTGCATGGTGGGCACCGTGGAGCTGCCTCCCTGGGTGCGCCTGGTGGCCGCCGGCTGCACCTTCGACGCGGGAAGCAGGGACGCGGTGGCCCTCCAGGCCGCGGGCGCGCGCGTGCGGCTGCGCCACTGCACCGTGCTGGGCGCCACCGAGGCCGGCGTGCTGGAGGCCTCCTCCTGCGCCTTCGCCGGCGAGGTGCGCACGGACAGGAAGGACCTGGGCTGGCTGCGCCACTCGCTGCTCGCTCGCGGGGGCCGGCCTCCCTCGCTGTACCAGTCGCTCGTGCATACCGTGTCCTTCGTATCCGTGCGGCAGACGGACCCCGGCTACCTGGTGCTCGCCGAGAACAACGGACCGGTGGCGCTGCACACGGCCGAGCGGGGCGGCGTGCCCGGCGCCCACGGCGAGCGCTCGGAGCACCTGCGCGAGCTGCTCGCGCGCACCGACGAGAACCTGCCGATCGGCATGGTGCCCTTCCATGTCGATCGCACCACCGAAGACCTGGAGAGGATGGGCAGACGATGAGCGTGAAGGCCTACACCTCGAGGAGCCGGTTCGAAGAAGCCCGGCGCTTCACCGGCGTCTACCAGCAGATGGGGCGCCCGAGCCTCGACGCGGAGTGGAACGAGGAGGTGCGCCTGCGCACCGTGGACGCCCGGCGCCGCACCGCGGACGTGGCGGAGGGCTCGCCGGACGACGGCTTCCGGATCGCCGGGGACTGGATGGTGGATCCCATCACCCGCCTGGAGGGCTGGGAGGGACAGGGGCTGCCCGCGAGCGACGAGCGCGTCATCCGCCGTGAGCTCCATCTGGATCGACGAGAGCCCGAAGCGCTCCCCTGGGTGGTGCGCAGCCGAGGCCATGTGGCCCTGCACCGCGCCCTCCCCGACCCGGTAAATCTCACCGCCCTGTCGCGCGCGGACGGCAGCACCTTCTCCGCCTCGCAGCTCGTGTTCAGCCTGCGCTTCGAGCGCCCGCCCACCGATGACGAGCTGGTGGACATCCGCCTGCTGCTGGCGGACGCGACCGGCGCCGAGGCCATGGTGCCGGCGGGGCTCGGCCAGCGGCCCTCTGGGTGGAACGAGGTGCGCGTGACGCCGGGCTCCTTCACCGGGGTGGACCTGACGCGCGTGGTGCGCTGGGGCGTGACGGGCCTGCCCCCGGTGGCGCGCACGTGGGTGGACGCACTGCGAGCGGAGGATCCGGGCCTCGACGACGACGTGGTCATCCGCGGCGGAGATGGAACGCTCCTCGGAGCGGGGCGGCTCTTCGTGCAGGGGGTGCGCGTCTTCCAGGAGCGGGACGTACGCTACGGCACGCAGGCGGATCTCCCCCAGCCTCCTCCGCTGGCCGCCCTGCCCACGGACGGCAGCCTCCACCACTTCTTCTACCTGGACGTCTGGGAGCGGACCGTCACCGCGCTGGACGAGCCCTCCCTCCTGGAGCCCGCGCTGGATGGACTGGACACCACCGTGCGGCTGCGGCTGGTGGCCCAGGTACGCGCGCTGCAGTCGCTCGCGGCCGGGGACGCGGAGACGCTGCCCTCACCCACGGGCGGCGGGCGGCTCACCACCAACATCCCCGCGGGCTCGCTGCCGGATCGCATCCCTCCCGAGCCGGTGGATCCATGCAGGGATCGCTGCCTCTTCACGGAGAACTTCTCCACCGGAGAGGGCTACACCGGCACGGACAACGTCCACGTGCGCGTGGAGGTGCTGCGCGGCGGGGCGGAGCCGGTGGTGCTCTGGTCCCGGGACAATGGCTCCACGCTGCTGCCCCTCACCGCGCCCACGGCGGCGGACTCGCTCACGCTGCAGGTGTCTCCGGCGAGCGCGACCCGGCTGCGCGCGGGGGATCTCGTGGTCCTCGAGGATCGGATGAGCCGACTCCAGCCCGAGGGGCCATCCCTGCCGGTGCTGCGCCGGCTACGCGGGGTGGATGCCGCCACGGGCCGGCTGGAGCTGGAGGACGCCTCGCACCGACTCACCTCGGCTCCGGTGGAGGTGCCCGCGGGAGGGCCGGTGGGGCGGGTGTTCCTTCCGGAGCAAGGGGCGGCGGTGCGCCGCTGGGACGGGGGAGATCTGCTCCTCACGGGCCGGCGCTACCGGCTGCCGGACGGCATCACCTTCGCCTTCAGCGGGGAGGGCTGGCGCGCGGGGGACTTCTGGAGCTTCACCGCCCGGGTGCGCGCGCCGGACGGAGAGGCCCGGGGCGTGGTGGAGCAACTGACCGAGGCCCCCGTCCATGGTCCCGTGCATCATTATATAGCGCTGGCTCGCGTACGCGGCGGAGCCGAGCAGCGCACCTTCGAGGATCTCCGGCCGCGCTTCCTCCCACTGGCCCAGGTGCGCGACAGGCTGCGCGAGCTGGACGATCGCGTCACCGGACCGGGTGCCTTCACGATCGTGGTGGGCGACGGGGTGCGCAGCTTCGGGGACATCGATCAGGATCTGCTCGAGGGGGTGACGGGCGACGAGGCCCTGCAGGCGGCGGTGGAGCGGCTGGGCACCCAGGGCGGCTCCATCTACGTGCGCGCCGGCCGCTACCGGCTGGAGCATCCGGTGCTGCTGCGCGGGCTGTCCTCGATACACCTCCTCGGGGACGGCGACGCGAGCGAGCTGCGCGTCCAGGGCTCGGGCGGCGCCCTCTACGTGGATCGCTGCGGCCTCTCCGGCGCGGTGGTGATCGAAGGGCTGCGGATGGTGGAGGCCCCCTTCGAGCGGGTGGAGATCGGCGAGCCCGAAGCCCCCGGAGCGCCGGAAGTGGTGGTGACGCCGGTGCCGAGCGAGCGGCCTCCCCTCGAGCCACTGCCGCGACTCCGACTGGCGAGGCTGGAGCTGCCCTCGGGCCCGGTGCTGGGGCCGGATGACCTCCGCGGCGCCGGGGGAGCGAATACCTTCCTCACGCAGGTGGGCGAGCGGCTGCGGGTGCTGCTCCCGGGCCAGGGACGAGCCGCGGGCTCAGTGGTGTCCACGCTGATCCGCTTACGCCAGTTGCAGCGCGAGCACCCGGGCCAGCCGCTGGTGGACGTGCCCGAAGCCGGGCCTCTGCTACAGACTCTCGGCGAGCTCCCTCACGGCGTGGTGACGCTGGCGGACTCGCGCCAGGTGACGGTGCGCGGCTGCCACCTGCAGGCCAACAACCCCGCCCCCCGCTCCACCGGAGTGCTCATCACCGGGAGCTGCGAGCGACTGCTGCTGGAGGACAACCGCCTCTTCACCTCCACGGGCATCGCCGCGGTGCCCTACGCGCCCTACCTGTCCCTGAGCTTCCTCGCGCTCAGCCCGCGCGCGGGGCTCTTCGTGGACGGGCTCACCGTGGTGGGCAACGAGGTGCGGGCCTTCGCGGGCGCGGGTACCGGCATCCACGTGGCGGACGGGGTGCTGTCCGGGGTGGAGCTGCGCGGCAACCGGGTGTTCGGCTTCACCGTGGGAATCCTCGTGGAGGACCAGGCCGAGCGTGGCCCGGAGGCCGTGGATCGGCTGCTGGTGTCCGGCAATCGGGTGCTGGAGTCGGCGGTGGTGGGCATCCAGGTGGCCGGAGACGGCGTGGACGTGGTGGAGAACGAGGTGCGCAACGCCGCCTCGGACGGGCTCTTCCAGGCGGCCATCCAGCTCTCGGGACAGGGGTTGCGGGTGCGCGAGTGCTGGTTGGTGCTGCCCCCCACGCCCGCGGCGCCCGTGCTGGGCGTGGTGGCGGGCATCGTCGTCGGCGAGGGCCTGGACGACGGCAGCACCCGCGCGCGCCCGGTGTACGACGTGGAGGTCGCGGACAACCGGATTGAAGGCGCGGGAGAGGCGAGCCCCGCGATGGGCGTGCTGGTGGGCGGCCCGCAGCCCATCTACGACGTGCGCGTGCGCGGCAACGTGGTGCGACGGCTGGGGGACGCGGCGGTGCGCGCCTGGGGCCACGGAGGCCCCATCGGCCGGCTGCGCGTGGAGGACAACCGCTTCGAGCAGGTGGCGCTGGCGGACGTGCCCTCGCAAGAGGACGTCACCGAGGCACTGAGGCGGCTGGCTGCCTCCGTGGCCGACAGCCTCTCCGAGGAGGCCCGCTCGCGCCCCCGGGAGCTGCTGGAGGCCCTGCTGGCCAACCCGTCCGCGGCCACCCGGGCCCCGTTGGACGCGGCGCTGCGATGGGTGGAACGACTCACCCTGCGCGGCGCGGTGGTGCTCTCGGGTGTGGAGGGAGGCGTGGTGCGCGGCAACCGCCTGGCCGAAGTGGGTCGCGCCTCGCCCTTCTCCTCACCGGGCGTGGAGGGCGGCATCCGCACCGCGGGCGTGGCCTTGGTGGGCGGCGAGGAGGTGTGGGTGGACGGCAACGAGGTGGAGGACGTGCGCGCCCCGGTGCGCCGCGAGCAACCCCAGGCCCCCGGCGGACCCCTCGTGGTGGCCCCCCGCATCCTCGACGTGTTGCGGCGGCTGAATGTCTCGGCATTGACGACCCGCGTGGAGCGCGAGGACATCCACGGGGCGGCCGTCTCCTTGCGCGATCAGCTCCTCCAGTACACCCTCGCCGACGACAGCCAGCGCATGCAGATCGGCCGCCGCCTGTACGGGCCGCTGGATGCGCTCGTCCATGCCCTCAGGGACGTGAGCGGGCCCGTCGCCGAGCTGAGCGACACGCTGGGCCGCGAGGTGTCCCAGCTCCGCGCCGCGCAGGGACGGGAGGACCACACCCGCACCGCCAACGCCGCGCGCGCCACCGTCACCCAGGTGGCCAGCTTCACCGCCGCCGATGACACCGCCCAGGACGCCTGGGATACGGCGACCCAATTCGACCTGGCCATCACCTCCGGCGCGGAGGCCGTGGTCAGCACGGCCACGCGGCTCGTCCGCTCCATCCAGGTGCTCGCCCAGGGAGTGCCAGAGCAGATCTCCAACAGGCTCGCGGAGGAGCTCGCCCACGCGCGGGGCGAGCCGGAGAGCCTCGAGGCGCTGATCGCCGTGGCGAGGACTCTCGGGACGATCGCCATGATGCGCGACGTACAGGCCCGACGCGCGAAGCTCGGACCCACCGGCGAGCTGGTGGGCACGCGCGGCACCATCGTCTCCACCTTCGCGGAGAACGCCCTGCGCACGCTGGAGTCCCAGCTTCCCGAGGCGGGCCCCGCCAACGCCACGGCCATCGAGCAGATCCGCCCGATGAAGGATGCCCTGGTCGCGCAGCTCCTCGAGCAACGGCCGGACCTCGCCTCCGAGGTGGACGCGGACTTCCGCGACGTGGACCGGACCCGAGGCACCATGCGCCCCGCCATCCTCCGGCTGCGCGACAGCCTCCAGCGGGTGCGGCAGGTCGCCAGCGCCGAGCCGGAACAACCCCGGGAGCCCACTGAGACGGACGTGGCCCGCCGCATCAGCGAGGCGAGGACCGCCTCCATCAACCTGCTCTCCAGCCAGCTCGGCCGGCAGATCGACGGACTCACCACCCAGTCCGAGGATGCCGTCCACAAGAACCTGCGCACGCTGCAGACGCTGACGGGCCAGCTCGAGGAGCTGGTGGAGGGAGACAGTGAGCTGGCCGAGATGGCCCGCCAGGCAGACGCCTCCCTCCGCGCCGCCGTGGACAGGCCCTCGGAGCGCACCACGCGAATCTCCACCGCGCGCGGCCTGTTGGAGCGACTGCGCGTGCGAACCTCGGAGCTGCTCCCGGAAGCGACCACGCCTCTGGCGGGGCCCATCATGCGCGCCGAGCCCATCGAACGGCGACTCGCGGGCATGGGGGCGCTCGTCCTCGAGCTGCGCGGAATGACTCCGGGCGCCCCCCTCGACGAGGCGATGGAGCTCTTCCTCTCCCACCTCACCCGGGCGTTGGCGCTGCTCGGAGCGCAGGGGCAGCCTCGCCAGCAGGCCCTGGCCGCGGTGGACGAGGCGCGGCGGGTACTCTCCACGGGAGGACCCGCGGCCA
>QKJM01000115.1 GCA_003249315.1 Archangium sp. | reverse complement strand
TCATCTGGTTCTCCAGCAGCGTGCGGCCGTACTTCCGCAGGATGTTGCTGGAGGAGTCGGTGGGGAGGATGCTGTTGCTGTTGTTCACCAGCACCGGCAGCAGGTGGAAGATGGCCGCGGCCTCCATGGCCTGGACGTTGGCATGGTGCATGGCGCCGATGCGCGCGGCCCGGTAGGCGGCGTACTTGCCGACGATGCGAGCCTGGGCCATCAGCCCGAGCTGAAGGATGCCGAGGATCAGGAAGATGAAGAGCGGCATCATCAGCGCCGTCTCCACCGCGGCCTGTCCGGACTGGCGGTGCGCGGGGGGGTGGAGGCTCGGTATCTTCATGGTTGCCGGGGAGGATAGGAGTGGAGCCCGGGGCGGATCCATCGGTCAACTTGCCGCGAGGCGGGGAGCCTGCTCGGATGTACAGCGGGCGGGGGACGCCGTACATGGGTTGTACTTCCACCATCGGTCTCGGCTGTTATGGTGGCGCTCACGCAGGAGGCGAAATCGATGAACAAGGCTTGGTGGACCCTGGGGCTCTGCGCTGGACTGTCGCTCGCGGCATGCGGTGGGACCGGGGACGATGGAGATGGAAACGGGGACGGGAACGATCCCTCGGTCTGCTCGGGGACCTACTCCGGAGCGGTGACCGGCAAGGTGCGCTTCTGCAGCCTCGAGGCGATGAAGCTCTCGAACGGGGAGCTCCAGTACAGCCTGCAGATCGAACCGGAGTCGGGCAGTGGCACCATCGAGGACAGCCACAACCTGACCGTGTTCGTGACGGGGGATCCCCAGAAGGGCACCTACGACACCACCATCAGCCAGGCCATCGGCACGCTGACGGGCACCGACGGCAAGGAGTACTCCCTGCAGCGCGGGCTGGGGGCGGATCAGGGCTCGGTGCTGCTGACCGTCGACTCGGTGCCGGCCGGGCAGGATACGGGCTCGGGCATCCTGTACCAGTGGTTCGGCGGGAAGGCCCAGCTCAAGTACGTGGCCCCGCCCGACGCGGCCTACACGGGCGAGGTCAACCTGTCGCTGACGTTCCAGCCGCAGCAGTAGCGGCTCGCGCGGGCCCTCACCGCCCTGGGGCGGAGGGCCCGCCTCCCGTGGAGAGGGCGGCGCCTACCGCCCGAAGAGGCCCTTGAGGCGGTTCTTCGCCTCCTCCTCGGCCTTCTTGCGCGCGCGCTCCGCCTCCTGGCGAGCCTGCTCCTCCAGGCGTGCCTTCTCCTTCGCGGCCGCCTCCTCGGCCTGCTTCCGCGTGCGCTCTGCTTCCGCGCGTGCCGCCTCCTTGGCCGCCTCGGAGCCGCCGGTGATGAGGCCCTCCACCTGCTTGCCACGCTCCTCTCCGAGAAGCTCCCGCGCCGCGCTCCCCGCCGCCTGCTTCGCGATCAGCTCCGCGGCCGGCCTCACGTCCAGCCCCGTCACCTCCGGGCTCCAGGCAGGCCCCGTCAGCGTCACCTCCACCGGAATCGCCTGCGCCGGCTTCACCTTCCCCAGCGTCATCTGCTGGATGAGCGGGGGGCCCAGGCTCACCTGTCCCTTCAGGTCCAGCTTCCCGTCCAGTCCGATGCCGCCGTCGAAGCTCATCGCCACGTCGGGCCGCGTCCAGGTAATCGGCTTGGAGAGCTGCGCCACGCCGTTTTCGATCCGCACGCCGAAGGGCAGCCGCTCCGAGAGCCGTGTCACGTCCTCGCTCTTCAGCGCTTTGGCCGAGAAGGGCAGGGCCTGGGCCAGCGGCCCCGACACCGCGGCGGGAACGTCCCCGCCGAAGAAGACGCCGCCCAGCAGATCTCCCTGGATGGCCCCGGCCAGCCGCTGCTGGAGGCTCTCCACCTCGTAGCCCACGCCCTGGAGGTTCAGCTCCCCGTTGAAGGTGCCTCCCAGCACCTTCTTCGGAGTGCGCGCCTCCAGCGCCTTGGCCACGTTCATCCCCTGCACCTGGGCCTTCAGCTCGAAGGGGCGCTGCGACGAATCCGGTCCCAGTCGCACCGAGCTGCCTCCCGCGGAGACCGTTCCGCCGTACACGCCGGTGGTGAAGCGCTCCACCTCGATGAGGTCGTTCACCATCTTCAGCTCGGCCACCAGGTTGCTCAGCTCCAGGCCCTTCATCCGCAGCGAGCCCACATGGAAGAGCATGTCGCCGCGCAGCCCCTGGAAGCGCTGGGGGTCCTTCGGTGGCTCGGGCGCACCGCCGGTGAGGGCGGCCTCCTCCTCCGCCGTCAGCATCAGCTCGTCCACGTCCAGCCGAGGGCTCTTCATCGCCAGGCTGAAGGTGGTCGTCTGCCGCGCGCCCTGGCCCGCAATGGCCACCGAGGCCGTCCCCTTCACCGTGGAGTCCAGCAGCGCCACATCCAGCTTGCTCAGGTTCACCGTCAGCGGCTCCTTGCCGCGCGCTGGCTGGTACGTGCCTTCCGTGTCCAGGGTGAAGCGCTGGCCGGGACCCTTGTCCAGCAGCAGCCCCGGCCGCAGGTCCGCGCCCGTGAGGTCCGCTCGCGCGTCGAAGCGCAGCGCTCCCCCGGTGGCCGCCGCACCGGTGAGCCGGGACGTCAGCCGCAGGGGAGCTCCCGCCTCCTTGGAGAGCTGCTCGGGGATGCGCAGCCGCACCGGCGTCAGGTCCACCGCCACCGTCAGCGACTGCTGCTGCTGCGTGCCACCCCCGCGCACCTCCAGGCCGATGGGGCCGGCCACCTGATTGGCGAGCTGCTCGCGCAGCGGCGGGTAGTACCGGGCCAGCAGCGCCGGGTCGAGGTTCTTCCCCACCAGCTCGAAGCCCTCCACCACTGGAGTCGCCGTCATCAACCCCTTCACCCGGCCCTGGCCCGTCAGCCTCGCCGGGCCGAGTGCCACCTCCAGCACGTCCAGTCGCAGGTCGCCCGTCGTCACGTCCCCCGTCACGTCCGTGTCCACCACCACATCGAGCGCCTGGCCGCCCTCGGCGCCCGCGAAGCGCAGGCCCTCGGCGCGCACCTCTCCCTTCAGCCGTGTGGGGCCCGTGCCCCCGGGCACCGCCGCGCCCAGCTCCGCGCTCCAGTCCGCTCGCACCGTGCCCGCTTGCAGCCCTACCTCCGGGCCGAGGAAGGGCCCCAGCGGCGACAGGTCGATGGGCTCGGCCTTCAGCACCACGCGCTCGGGCACCGGGGTCAGCGAGGGCGGCAGCGGTGCCGTCTTCACCCGTACCTCCAGGTTCTGCGCCTCCGCCAGCACGGCCGCGCTCAGCTTCACCTCCAGGGGCTGTCCCGCGCGCAGGTCCTTCACCTCCACGTCGAGGTCTCGAATGGCCAGCTCACGCGGCTGCTCGCCCGTGCGGTCGATGAAGCGGAGGATGACGTCGGTGAGCGCCGCCCGGTCCACCCGCAGCGCCGACAGGTCCGTCTCGGAGGGGGCCTCGGGCTCCGCGGGGGCCTCCTCGGCCCGCTGTGCCAGCCGCTCCTGCACCCGGGAGACGTTGGTGGTGCCGTCCGGCAGGCGCACATAGTTGAGGACGAGGCCGGTGGCCTCGGCGTTCGTCACCTGGATGTCCTCGCCACGCGAGGAGAGCAGGGGCCCCAGCGCCACTCCTACGAGGAGCTTCTCCAGGCGCGCGAGAGGCACTTCCTCGCCCTCGGCGGCGCCCACCACCACCTCCTCCACCTCCACGCCCAGGCTCGGGAAGAGCCGCGTGTCGATGTCGCCCACCTCCACCGGTCGGCCGAGCGTCTGTGAGAGTCGCGAGGCCTCGGTGCGAGCGCGCTCCAGCAGGAAGGCGTCCAGCCGCCACAGGGCCACCGTCACCAGCACCATCGCGAGCAGGACGACGGCGCCCAGCACTCGGGGCCATCGCTTCTTCTTCGGCTGCTGTACGGTCATCTATCGGTCCCTTCTCCAGCGCGCGGGCCTCTTGAGACGGGTCCGGCCCGACGCTCGAGAGGAACGCATAGCCCAAAGGGGGCGGCCCGGCACGTTCCTCGTGCCCGGAAGCCCCCTCGGGGCACGAGGACGAAGCCTGCACCGAAGGGGGGCCGCCAGGCGCCGGCCCTCAGATGACCGGCGATTGAATCACGTAGTAGATGGACTGGAAGTACCGGTGGAGCGCATTGAGGAGCTGGGTGAGAAACGGCCAGCCGAGCACCGTGAAGCCCAGGAAGGCCGCGGTGACGATGGCGTACTCCACCATCGATTGACCGCGGCGCGCGCGGCGGGGTCGGAGACTACCTGTCATTCCTGCCATGGGACTTGCACTCCTTGGAACACTCCTTGTGCTCGTCCTTGCAGGCCTGCACGCACTTGTTCGTGCCCGCGCCCGCGTGCTTCTTGCAGATGTTCTCGCACTCCCGGACGTCCTCCCGGCAGCCCTTCTCACACTGCTGGTTGGCGCTCGCGGACCCCGCGGCCAGCATCAACATGCCGGCCAGCACCCACAGCCCGTTCTGGAATGGCTTCTTCATCGGCTCGTCTCCTTCGCGCTCCCCTCGGGGGGCGCCGTCTGCATTCGTTCCGTCAGCGACAGATAGACTTCCACCCGTTGGAGGGGCGGCGAGCGGCGCAGCAGCACCATGCCGCGGACGCTGCCTCGGTGGAGCCGCAGCTCCGCCTCGGTGTCCCCCGGAGCCCCGGCCGGGTTCACGCTCCAGCCGCGCTCGCCGAAGGTGCGCTGGAAGGACTCGGCCACCTCCAGCACCGTGCCCGTCTCCACCTGCCCGGACACCGCGTACTGGGTGGCCCCCTCCATCAGGAAGGTGAGCGCCGTGGTCTCCGCGACGTCGGGGGGCAGGGGAATCCACTCCGGCACCCGGGTCGCCACATCCTGCTGAGGATCCACCTGCCCCGAGGACACGAAGACCGTCGTCTCACCGCCCTGGGCCAGCGCCGATACGAGATGAACCTCCTGGCGGCTCGGGCTCCAGTAGCCCACGTAGCCCGCGTGCTTGCTGTAGCGCTCGCCAATCACTGGTAGCCCCGCGTCCAGCAGGGTCCCGTTGTAGTGCGACAGCACCTGGTCCGGCGTGTCCTTGGTGGAGAACCACGCCACCGCGATGGGGGACTCGGGGCCCAGGTAGTCCGCCGCCAGCACCTCCGGACGGCTGGCGTTCGGGTAGGGCGGGAAGTTCGACAGGGCTCGCTCCAAGACGGCCTCCTCCGCGGGCGTCCGTTGCTCGCGGGGAGAGAGCACCTCCTGCACCTCGGGCGGCACATAGGGCACCGGCTCCGGCTGCTCCTCGTAGGTGAAGCGCTCCCAACCGAAGCCGATGAGCCCGCCGGCCACCGCCACCGAGAACAGCAGCGCCATGGCCCTGATCGCCGGCCGCGGCTCGGCTTCCATCAGTAGCTCTCCGCCTGCTTTCCGCCCATGTAGTACGGACCCCGCTTGTCGTACGTCTTGCGGTTGCGGTCCTGGTCCCAGTCGCGCCACTCGGTGTTGAAGTAGTAGCGGGTGCTGGTCTCCTGCTTGATGCGCTCGCTGGGCGTCTGCATGCTCGCGAGGTGCGGCTTGATGGAGATGTTGGGCTTGCTCGGGTCATCCCCCTTGGCCATGGGGAGGTAGGCCGGGCTGATGAGCGATTGGGCCGCCTGCGAGAAGTAGAGGGCGGCGCCGGCCATCATCTCCACGTAGCCGACGTTCGTCGGGTTGCTGTAGATGTTGTTCACCCGATCGTAGAACTCCCCGGACTTGGTGCCCGGGCGGATGTTGGCGGGGGTCGTCAGGGCCCAGGTGTCGGTGAGGATGGCCAGGCGCTGCTCCTTGATGAAGTACGCGTCCGTGGTGGTGCCCTGCTTGGAGTTGTCGTGGACGTTGCCGCTCCACTTCTTCTTCGTCAGGTCCACCTCCTCCTTGTCATCGGAGAACTCGGGGAGGAACTTCTTGGGGAGCAGGTAGTTCTCCACCACTGCCCGGGCCGAGCAGCGGATGAGGCCGCCGTTGGTGAAGCTGTCGTGGTAGCGCGAGTGAAGGGGGCCGGCGCCGATGGAGCCCACCGACTTGTCCGGGGAGTCGCAGGTCACCTGCTTGGCATCGGGGTTGATCCAACACACGTGGGCCGCGAGGGCGGTGTGGTGGTCCTGGTCCTCGCAGTCCTTGTAGTTGGTGCCCGAGGTGCCGTCCGGGTTGGTGGTGGGGACCATCTCGTCGTAGCGGTCCTTGCCGGACTCGTGGTCGCAGAACATCAGGCGCGCCTGCTTCTGCACCGTGCTCAACCCGCCCGCGGGAGAGGAGGTGGTCCCGGAGGTGGGGAGGGGCTTGGTGTAGTCCTGGACGGTGAAGTCCCACACGGTGGAGAGGGCCGTCTCCTGGGCGTCCAGCGAGTAGCGGAGCAGGTCGTCGAGGAAGAGGGAGTAGAGGAAGACGGGGACGATGACCAGCATGCAGATGGCCAGCTCCACGGAGGCGGCACCGCGCTGGGAGGAGCGGGAGATGGCGGATCTCATAGCGACAGCCCCGGGGAGGTGGCGGCGAGCTCGGCGGCGTCCCGGTCGCTGGCCAGGGTGAGGACGGTGGCGGCCTCGGTGGTGGTGAAGGGGTGCAGCTTGGCGCGCCAGTAGGGGTTGAACATGTTGGGGGCCTCGCGCCAGCCGTTGTCTCCGAAGCGGTGGTAGTAGACGAGCGCCTTGGAGAGGGCGGCGCCCTGGCTGGCGGCGAGGGTGACCCGGGCCTGGGAGGCGTTGTTGTCGAAGTTGAGCGTCGCGGAGGCGTTGAGCTCCCAGGGGGCCTTGCGCGGATCCCCCGCGCGCAGGCTGCGGGTGACATAGCTGTAGACGGGGGGCTGGCCGTAGTTGCGGCGCGCGTCGTCGTCGGCGCGGAACTTCATGAAGCAGTTGCCGCTCATCATGCAGGAGAGCAGCCCCTTGGTGTTGACGCCCTCGAAGCGGTGCTGGCCGCTGTGGGCGCCGTTGGGGTTGTGGCCGCCGTTGTTGCTATCGCTCCACACCCGGGACTTGTAGGGCATGTAGGGCGCGATGCCGTCCTTCCACTGGTTGAACATGGCGCCCTCCTCGTCCGCGGTGACGACCTTGCCCTCGTTGCCGCCCACCTGCCCGGGGCCGTGCATGCCACCGGAGGTCTGCGCCGTCTTGGAGGTGCCCTTGTGCAGGGGCAGGGGGAAGTGGGCGCCATCACCGGGGATGTCGTACAGCTCCTTGAGGAAGCTGGGGTGGAGGTGGACGGGCAGGTTGGCGATGAGGTCGCGGTTGGCGGGCCAGTTCGGACGGCTGGCGTTGGAGATCTCCGTCATCACCCGCGCGAGCGCCTCCTTCTTCGCGTTGCTCACACCGCCCATGCAGAGCATGCCGTCCACCGCGCAGTTGAAGCCGTTCACGTTGGAGGCGCCCACTCCGGAGGGCAGGGAACTCGCGCCAGGGGCGTTGAACGTCGTCAGCTCGCTCAGCCCGTGGGCCTGTCCGTTGAGCAGCGCCTGCGCCGTCTTGAGGTGTACGGCCTTCTGGGTGGCATGGATGATGTCCACCATGCGATCCAGGCCCTTGATGGTGCGGTTGAAGTTGCTCTCCAGGTCCTTGGCCTTGCCGTCGTAGTCCCTGCCCGCCTTGGCGTACTTGCTGGCGATGCGCAGCGCCTTGAAGCCGTGGATGCAGTGCTTGAAGCAGGTCCAGCAGGCGCACTGGGCGAACTCCATGGCCGCGATGATGTAGAAGTTGGTGCGCGAGGCCCGCATCATCTGGCCGGTGACGCTGGCGGCGGCCTGGTACGCGTGCATGGTGTTCATCGCCACGTAGGAGGCGGCGATGGCCCGGTTGCTGGCGGCGTAGTAGTTGAAGGCGCGAGCCTCCATGACGGCCATGGAGTAGGCGAGCGAGTCGCTGTGCTGCTGGAGGTTGACCTTCTCGCGCAGCGCGTGGCTGAGGTTGAAGCTCAGCGTCACCATGAGCGCGAGGACCAGGAAGGAGAGCGCCGCGAGCACGAGGGCCTGACCCCGAGCCCGACGGCGGGAGGCTTTCAGAAGGCGAAGACGCATTCGTTTCTCGAGGGCAGGGGGTTCTTGCGCAGGTAGAAGTTGGACTGCATCCGCATGGTGTAGGTGGCGCGGATGGGGAGGATGTAGAGGCTCCGGGTCTTGGCGATCGAGTTGTAGATGTCGTGGCGCTCGGGACGGCGGAAGCGATCCGTCTTGCTGGTCATGCGGAGCAGGGGGGTGATTTCCCGGTTGCGGCTGGCGGCGTGGATGACCCAGTTGGCGAAGGGGATGGGCATCCGGTAGTTGAACGTCACCTGGACGCGCAGCTTGGTGCGCTGCCCCTGCTGCCAGTCCTGGTTGGCGGCGTTCGCCGGGTCGTCGAAGTCCACCTCCTGCGAGCTGCCAGGGAACTCATTGCGGAGCGGGCCGCAGATGGTCACCTGCGCGTGCTTCAAGGGGGCATCCAGCATCTGGTTGGCCATCACGTTCGGCCACAGCCACTTGGTGCGGAACTCGGAGGCGCTGGTGACGGACTTGATGTACTCGCCGCCGCTCTGTCCCTTGCTCACCAGCGGCAGCAGCACCGCCAGGGCCGCGCGCTCCATCTGGGAGACGCTGGCATTGTGGATGGAGCCCGCGCGCACGGCCTTGTACGCGGCGTATTTCGTCATCAGACGCGCCTGGTGCATCAGGCCGAGCTGGAGGATGCCGAGGATCAGGAAGACGAAGAGCGGCAGCACGATGGCGGACTCGACGGCCGCCTGTCCCGACTGGCTCTTCCGAGGCTCCCGATGGAGGACCCGCTCGCGCTCGTGCGGGGGGACTTCCCTGGACACGCGGGCGCGAGGGAAACTGGGAGGCATGCTCCCACCACCCGGAGGACACGTGCTCTTCCGCTCCGTGCTCTGCTGTGTTGCTTTGCTCATTCCCCCCTCCTGCGCGTCGCGCATGGGTTCCCGACAGGTGGCCTCCACGTCTTCTTCCTCCGCCAATGCCGGGTATGCCCGCTTCGCGGAGGCTTACCTTGACTGGTACTTCGAGTCAAATCCTGTCCGCGCGACGAGCCTCGGCCTGCACTCGTATGACGGCAAGTTGACGGACCTGTCAGTCAAAGAATTCGAGAAAAAGAGAGAGGCGCTGCACGGGTGGCTGGCGCGGCTGGAGCGGTTGGACCGCTCGGCGCTCACCGGGGATGCCGTCTTCGACGTGCGCATTCTGGAGAACGCCATCCGCGGGGACCTGCTGGAGCTGGAGGAGGTGCGCCGCTGGCGGAGGGACCCGATGCTCTACAATGACAACCTCGTGCAGGGTCTCTCCTCGCTGTCCTCGCGCGAGTTCGCCCCGGTGGAGGAGCGGATGCGCAGCCTGATGGCTCGCATGGAGCAGGTGCCCGCGGTGGTGGCCTCAGCGAAGGAAAACCTGACAGACGTGCCTCGCCCATGGGCGGAGCAGGGC
>QKJM01000212.1 GCA_003249315.1 Archangium sp. | reverse complement strand
CTCCGTCCGGGAGCCCGCGGCGCACTCGGCGAGGAGCTGCTCGACGAGCGCGTCCTCCTTCCAGCTCCCCGCGGGCGGCAGGCGCACGTCCACCGCGCGGCAGGTGAGGTGGGGCAGCTCCTGAGGAATCACCCGGCACGGGCCGAGTACCGTCGCCCTCTCGGCGCGGGGCACCTCGTCACCGAGCGCCTGGGCCTCGTGCGTCACCACGAGGAGCGACACAGGCTTCTCCTCGGGCTGCCGCGCGAGCGCCTGGGCCAGGAAGACGAGACTGAAGAAGCCCCGCTCCTGGGCCGTGGCGAAGGACGGCTCGGCCTCCGCGGTGGCCTGCCATAGGTGGATGACCCGATCGGGCCTCAGCCCCTCGGCGCCCAGTTGCTGCACCAGGGTGGCGTAGTCCCCCGCGTCGCGAGGCCCCACCGTCCACTGGTGCGTGTCGAGCTTTTCGCAGCGCGAGCCCGGGTGGACGGTGACGACCTCCTGGCCCGCCTCCTTCAGACGTCGCGCCATCCGAGCGCCGGGTCCCTCCTGTCCGGGGGCCTCGGGGACGAAGAGCCACCAGCAGGCCTTCTCCTCGGCCCAGGTGGCCGGGGGCGGCAGGGCACGCTGCCACGAGGGCAGGTGGAACCACCGGGCCACGTCCAGCTTCTGGTCCGCCGAGGCGGCCTGGGGCCGGCTGGGGCCGTGCTCCTTCGGCTCCACCCAGTGACGCTGGCGCTCGAAGGGGTAGGTGGGCAGCGGGAGGCGCCGACGCCGCTCTCCGTCGTGGAAGACGTCCCAGTCCGGCTCGATGCCGGCCAGCCACAGCTTCCCGAGCGTGCCCAGGAGGAAGTCCACGTCCGGGTGCTGTTCGCGCGGGTGGCGCAGGGAGTTGAGGATGACGTGCCGCGCGCCCTTCGCCGGGTGCTGGCGGGCCAGCGTCGCCAGCGTCTGCCCGGGGCCCACCTCCAGGAGGATGGCGTCCTTCTCCTTCAGCAGCTCGCCCAGACCATCGGCGAAGCGCACGGCCTGACGCAGGTGCTGCGCCCAGTAGTCAGGATCCGCCGCTTGCTCCGCCGTCACCCAGGTGCCCGTCACGTTGGAAAGGTAGGGGGATTGCGGCGCATGGCGCGCCACCTTGCGCACCTGCTCGCGGAAGGCGTCCAGGATGGGGTCCATCATGGACGAGTGGAAGGCATGCGAGGTGTGCAGCCGGGTGGTGGACACGCCCCGCGCGGCCAGCTTCTCCGCGAGCGCATCCACGTCCGGCGAGGGGCCGGCGACGACACAGGTGTCGGGGCTGTTCACGGCCGCGAGCGAGAGCCCCGTGCCGAGCAGGGACCGCACCTCCGACTCCGGCAGGGACACGGCCAGCATGGAGCCCGAGGGCATCTGCTGCATCAGCCGGCCGCGAGCGGAGACCAGGGCGAGGGCATCGTCGAGAGAGAAGACGCCGGCGAGGCAGGCGGCCACGTACTCGCCGATGCTGTGGCCGATCATGGCCCGAGGCTGAATGTCCCAGCTCATCCACAGCTTCGCCAGCGCGTACTCCACCACGAAGAGGGCCGGCTGGGTGAGAGCCGTCTGCTTGAGGCGCTCGGCCGCGGCGTCACGCTCGGCCTCGGGGGGGTAGAGGAGGGTGCGCAGGTCCACCCCGAGCAGCCCCTTCAGCTTCTCCGCGCACGTGTCCACCTCCGCGCGGAAGGCGGGCTCCTGCTCGTAGAGCTGCCGTCCCATGTCCACGTACTGGGCGCCCTGGCCGGAGAACATGAACATGACGGGCCGGTTCTCGCTCTCGGTGGCGCCGCCGAGGAGGCGCGTCGGCTCCCGCGAGGCCAGCGCCTCGGCCGCGTCCTCCAGCCCGCGGCACACCAGCATCCGGCGCTGGCCGTGCCGCTTGCGCCCCACCTGGAGCGTGTACGCCACGTCCGCCAGCGTCAGCTCCGGGTTCGCCTTCAGGTGCGAGGCGAACCGCTCCGTCGCCGCGTCCAGCGCCGCCTCCGAGCGTGCCGACAGCAGCAGCAACTGGCTGGAGCGACGCGGGGTGTCCGTGGCGGGGAGGGCGGGGACCTCCTCGAGGACGCAGTGCGCGTTGGTGCCGCCCATTCCCAGCGAGGTGACGCCGGCACGGCGCGGCGTGGGGCCCTCGGGCCAGTCGGCCAGGCGGGTGTTGACGTAGAAGGGGCTGTTGGCGAAGTCGATGCCCGGGTTGGGTTCCTCGAAGTGGAGGCTGGGCGGAATCTGCCGGTGGTGGAGCGTCAGCGTCGCCTTGATGAAGCCGGTGACGCCCGCGGCCGAGTCCAGGTGGCCGATGTTCGTCTTCACCGAGCCGAGTGCGCAGAAGCCCTTCTTGTCGGTGCCGGCGCGGAAGGCCTGGGTCAGCGCGGCCACCTCGATCGGGTCCCCCATCAAGGTGCCGGTGCCGTGTCCCTCGACGTAGCCGATGCTCTCCGGCTCCACGCCCGCCACCGCCTGGGCGAGGGCGATCACCTCGGCCTGGCCCTCCACGCTGGGGGCCATGTAGCTCACCTTCACCGAGCCGTCGTTGTTGACGGCCGAGCCCTTCACCACGGCGTAGATGGTGTCTCCGGCCTCGACGGCGTCCGCCAGGCGCTTGAGCGTCACCGCGCCCGCGCCGTGCCCGGAGACGAAGCCCGCGGCCTTGGCGTCATAGGTGCGGCAGTGGCCGTCCGGCGAGGTGGTGCCGCCCTCGTAGTAGAGGTAGCCCGCCTTCTCGGGGAAGTGGATGGAGACGCCGCCGGCCAGCGCCATGTCACACTCGTAGTTGAGCAGGCTCTGGCAGGCGTAGTGGATGGCCGTCAGCGAGGTGGAGGACGAGGACTGGACGGTGACGGCCGGCCCCTTGAGGTTCATCCGGTAGGCCACCTCGGTGGTGAGGCTGTCCTTGTCGTTGCCGATGGACGCCTGAAGGCTCTCCACGGACGCCACGTGCGACAGGTGCGGGTACACGTTGGTGAGCAGGTACGTGTTCATGCTCATCCCGGCGAACACGCCCACCCGGCCCGGCTGCCGATCCGGGCTGTAGCCCGCGCTCTCCATCGCCTCCCACGCGCACTCCAGGAAGAGGCGGTGCTGCGGATCCATCAGCGCCGCCTCGCGCGGGTTGAGCCCGAAGAAGCCCGCGTCGAACTGGTCCGTGTCACCGAGGATGCCGCAGGCCTTCACGTAGTTGGGCGCGCGCACCAGGGACGGATCCACCCCGGCCTTCAGCAGCTCCTCGTCGCTGAAGAAGGTGATGGACTCCACGCCCTCGCGGAGGTTCTTCCACAGCTCTTCCACCGTCCTGGCTCCGGGGAAGCGCCCTGCCAGGCCGATGATTGCGATGCCTTCCAGCTCGGATGTCGTCTCGGTGCTCATGGGGCCAATGTCCGTGGGTTTGCGAGGATTACTTGTCGCCCTGACGCCGCCGGGCCTGCGCGGCCTGCTGCCGCCGTCCCAGCGCCGCCCGGCGCTTCTCCGCCTCGTCCTTGATGCGCTGTGCGGTGGGGGCCTCGTCCTGCTTGTGGCTCAGGTGCTGGGCCAGGGCGCTGACGGTGGAGTACTTGAACATGTCCACCAGGGCGAGGTCCGCCTTCAGCTCGTCTCTCAGGCGGCGGTGCAGCCGGGCAATCAGCAGCGAGTTGCCGCCCAGCTCGAAGAAGTTGTCGTGCAGGCCCACCTGGGCCACCTGGAGGACGTCCTGCCAGAGCGTGGCGATCTGCCGCTCGAGCGCGCTCTGGGGCGGGGCGTAGGCGGCGGCCAGGGCGGGGCGCTCGCCCTCCGGCACCGGCAGGGCCCGGGTGTCCACCTTGCCGTTCGGCGTGAGGGGCAGGGCGGACAGCGGCATGAACGCGGCCGGCACCATGTAGGGCGGGAGCGACTGCGAGAGCCACGCGTGCAGCTCGCTGCTCGTCGTCCCCTCGCCGGCCAGCACCACGTAGGCCACCAGGCGACGCTCGCCCGGCGTGTCCTCTCGCGCCATGACGAAGGCGTCGCGCACCTCCGCGTGCCGCCGGAGCACCGCCTCCACCTCGCCCAGCTCGATCCGGAAGCCGCGGATCTTCACCTGATCATCCGCGCGGTGCAGGTACTCCAGCACTCCGCCGGGCAGCCAGCGCGCCCGGTCTCCGGTGCGATACAGGCGCGCGTCGGGGCGGAAGGGGTGGGGGACGAAACGCTCGGAGGTCAGCTCCGGTCGGCCCCAGTAGCCGCGGGCCAGGCCGTCGCCACCCACGTACAGCTCGCCGGGGCAGCCCACGGGCAGGAGCCGCTGCTGCCCATCCAGCACGTACACCTCGGTGTTGATGACGGGGCGGCCGATGGGGACCCAGGCGTGCGCCTTCAGGTCCTCCGAGCGCACGATGTGGTACGTGGAGCAGACGGTCGTCTCGGTGAGGCCGTAGCCGTTGACGACGGTGGTCCGCTCCAGCAGGCGCTCCACGTCGCCGGCCACCAGTGCCTCGCCACCGCTCAGCACGAGCCGGATCGGCGGCAGCGTGTCCCGGCGCGCGTTCAGCCCGGCGAGCACCGCCGGCACCGTGCTGAGGATGGTGACGCCGTGGCGGGCGATGAGCTCGAAGAGCTTCTCCGTGTCGAGGATCTCCTCCTCGGTGGGCAGCACCAGTGTCCCGCCCGCGCACAGGAGCGGGAGGATCTCCCCCACGAAGCTGGCCGAGGCCAGCGATGTGAGCGGGAGGATGCGGTCCTCTTCTCCCGGCTGGTACGAGTCGAGGAAGGAATGCACGAGGTTGGCCAGCCCCCGGTGCTCCAGCATCACGCCCTTGGGCGTCCCCGTGGAGCCGGAGGTGTAGACGAGGCAGGCGAGATCATCCGGCTGGAACTCGCGCACCTCGGGGAGCGGAGCATTCTCGTTCGCGCTCCAGTCGAACTCCCCATCCAGGCACACCACCTCCACCGCCGCGCCTTCCTTGGAGAGGTGGGCGCGGAGGTTGGCGTGGGTGAGGACGAGCGGAGCCTTCGCGTCGGCGAGGAGGAGGGCCAGGCGCTCGGTGGGGTAGGCGGGATCCAACGGGACGTAGGCGCCGCCCGCGCGCAGCACACCCAGCACGGCGACGACGGTGTCCAGCGAGCGCTCCAGGCACAGGCCCACCACGGTGCCCTGCCTCACGCCCCTCGCGCGCAGCCAGGCCGCGAGTCGCTCCGAGCGCTGTCGCAGCTCGCCATACGTGAGCTGCTCGTCCTGGAAGCGCACCGCCACCTGCTCCGGCGTGCGCTCGGCCTGCGTGGTGAAGAGGGCCGGCACGTGATCCGCGAGCGTCAGCGGCACGCTCCTGCCGTTCCACTCCACGAGGAGCTGCTGTCGCTCGGTCTCGGTGAGGAGCGGCAGCTCGCCGAGGGGCCGCCGAGGCGCCTCCACGATGCCCCCGAGCAGCACCCGCAGGTGCTCCGCCAGGCGGGCGATGGTGCCGGCCTCGAAGAGGTCCGTGTTGTACTCGAAGGAGGCGATCAGCTCGCCGTTCGCCTCGCCCATGGTGAGCGTCAGGTCGAACTGGGCTTCGCCGTGCGCCAGCGCGACGGACTCCAGCGGCAGGCCGGCCAGCTCGGCCCGGGCACCGGCGATGTCCAGGGAGAAGGCCGTGAGTCCCCGCTCATCGAGCCGGTGGGCGCGCTGGTAGACGAACATCACCTGGAAGAGAGGCGAGCGGCTGAAGTCCCGCACCGGCTGCAGCTTCTCCACCAGGGCATTGAAGGGCTGATCCTGGTGCGCGAAGGCCGCCAGCATCACCTCGCGGGTGCGGGCGAGGAAGTCGCTGAAGGGCTGTGAGGCGGAGGGCCGGGTGCGCAGGACGAGCGGGTTGACGAAGTAGCCGGCCACGCGGGCCAGGTCGGCGCGATCCCTGCCGGCGCTCACCGTGCCGATGGCGAAGTCCTCCTGGCCGGTATAGCGGTGCAGCAGCACCTGGAAGGCGGCCTGCAGCAGCACGTTCTGCGTGACGCCCTGCTCCCGAGCCATCGTCTCGAGGCGCTTCGTCAGCCCGGCGTCGATCCGCAGGGTGTGGAGGCGGCCGTTGTACGTCTGCACCGGCGGGCGCGGGCGATCCGTGGGCAGCTCCAGCAGGGGCAGCGCGCGGAGCTGTTCCTCCCAGTACTTCGCGAGCGCCTCGCCTCGGGAGCCGGCCAGCACCTCCGCCTGCCAGCGAGACCAGTCGGTGTACGCGAGCGCCGGCGGAGGCGGCAGCGCGGCCTGCCTGCCCTCGCACGCGGCCGGGTACAGCACGTCCAGCTCCTCGGCCAGCACCGCCAGCGACCAGAAGTCGGTGATGATGTGGTGCAGCACCAGCAGCAGCACGTGCTCCTGGGGTCCTCGGGACAGCACGCGCGCGCGCAGCAGCGGTCCGTGCTCCAGATCGAAGGGCCGCCGCGCCTCTTCGGACAAGCGCTCGTCCGCCGCCGCCTCGCTCCAGGCGCTGGCGTCCACCGCCTCGAAGTCGAGCGCCATCTCCGCGTGGACGCGCTGGACGGGGCCCGTCTGCGTCATGGCGAAGGTGGTGCGCAGCGCCGGGTGCCGGGCCACGATCGTCTCCAGCGAGCGCCGCAGGGCCTCCAGGTTCAGCGAGGCGCGCACGCGCACGGCCACCGGCACGTGGTACGCGGCGCTTCCCTGCGCGAGCTGGTGGAGGAACCACAGCGCCTGCTGTCCGCCGGACAGCGGGGCGTCACCGGTCTTCTGCTCCGAGGGCTTCGGCCCGGTCTCCGAGGAGGTGGGCGGCGCGGCCAGGTATTCGACGATGCGTCCGGCCAGCTCGTTCAGGGAAGGGCCCTGGAGGAGATCCGTGAGCTGGATGTCCACGCCGATCCCCGTCTCCAGCTCGCTCCGCAGCTCCACCGCCATCAGCGAGTCCATGCCGAAGGCATGCAGAGGGCGAGTGGCGTCCACCTGGCCCGCGGGCAGGCGCAGTACGCGCGCGGCCTGCTCCTGCAGGTACACTCCCAGCAGGGCCCGGCGCGCTCCGTTGTCCTGCACGGCCGCCAGGGCCTTCTGGATGAAGCTCGGCTCGCGGCTCGTGCTCGTACTCGCGCTGGCGGGGGCCTGGGTCGCGGCGGGCGGCGCGTCCAGCAGGCTCTGGTGCAGCGCCTCCAGCCCGTCCGCGAGGAACTCGGCCTTGCACGCATGACGTTGAATCTTCCCGCTCGACGTCTTGGGGATGCTCCCGGCTCGCAGCAGCACCACCCCATGGGCCTGAAGCTCGTGCTGCTGGGCGATGGCCTGGCGGATGTCCCGCGCGAGCGTCTCCAGGTCCACCTCTCCTGAATCCACGGCGCGGCGCTCCACCTCCTGCACCACCACCAGTCGCTCCTCGCCCTGCACCTCCACGGAGAAGGCCGCCCCGCACCCGGGTCGCAGCGCCGGGTGGCACTGCTCCACCGTCCGCTCGATGTCCTGCGGGTAGTGGTTCCGTCCGCGGATGATGATGAGATCCTTCAGTCGCCCGGTGACGAAGAGCTCTCCCTCGTGGAGGAAGCCGAGATCGCCCGTGCGCAGGAAGCGCGTGTCGTCGCCCGTGCCGGCCAGCGTGGCGTGGAAGGCGCGGGCCGTCTCCTCCGGCCGGTCCCAGTAGCCCTGGGCCACGCTCGGGCCGGTCAGCCAGATCTCCCCCACCTGCCCGGGAGCGCACGGTGCCCCCGTCTCCGGGTGGGCGATCACCAGCCGTTGATCCTTCAGGTTGTTGCCCGAGCCCACCAGGGTCCGGGCCTCCGGGTGCTGCTCCGATACCAGCTCCACCTTCCCCGTGCGGAGCCCCGCGGTGTCGATGCTGCGCAGCACGGGGGCAGCGGCCTTGGCTCCGCCGGTGGCGATGAGCGTGGCCTCGGCCAGTCCGTAGCAGGGGTAGAAGGCCTCCGCGCGGAAGCCACAGGGTCCGAACGTCTCGGCGAAGCGCCGCATCGTCTCCGGCTGGATGGGCTCGGCGCCGTTGAAGGCCACGGACCAGCGGCTCAGATCCAACGCCGCCCGCTCCTCCGGCGTCGTCTTCCGCATGCACAGGTCATACGCGAAGTTGGGCCCGCCGCTGGTGGTGGCTCCGTAGCGCGAGACGGCCTGCAGCCAGCGCAGCGGCTTCTTGAGGAAGTCCACCGGCGACATGAGCACCACGGGGAAGCCGCCGTAGAGCGGCTGGATGATGCCTCCGATGAGGCCCATGTCATGGTAGGGCGGCAGCCAGATGACGCCCTTGCTCTCGCGCGACTCGCCGAAGCACGTGTGGATGAGGAGCGAGTTGTGCAGCAGGTTGGCGTGCGTCAGCATCACGCCCTTGGGCGAGGACGTGGAGCCCGAGGTGTACTGGAGGAACACCAGCGTGTCCGGGCGCTCGCCGGGCGCCTTCCAGGACTCCGCTCCGGCCTCCTCCAGCGTGTCCGTGGCCAGCCATTGCAGCGCCTTCAGGTCCGGCGCCTGCTCGAAGAGCATCTCCGCCATGGAGAAGATGAAGTCGGTGGTGAGCGCCACCGTGGCCTGCGCGTCCTTCGCGATCGCCTGCAGCCGGGGCAGCGTGCGCCCCAGGCGGTTCACGTCCGGCGGGTAGATGGGGACGGCGATCACCCCGGCGTACAGGCAGCCGAAGAAGCCCGCCACGTAGTCCAGGCCCGGCGGGTAGAGCAGCAGGGCTCGCTGGCCCTGGGCCCCCATCCGCTGGAGCGAGGCCGCGATGGTGCGCGCCTTGCGATCCAGCTCCGCGTACGAGAGGTGGACCTCCTCACTCTCTCCATCGATCAGGAAGGTGAAGCCGCGCTGCTCGGGCTGGCGCTCGGCGCGTGCCCGCAGCAACTCCACCAGCGTGGTACACGGCACGTCGGGAATGCACGGAAAACCGGAGTCCGGTCCGTTCGGCATGGCGTCTCCTCGTCAACTACGAAATCGGGCTTCCCCTCACGTTCGGGGGGTCCGGGAACCCGGACCCGGAGCCGTGGCACCCGCCGCATGCGGCGAGGAGGGTGATTCTGCCGGCTTCCCTGACATCCACCCTTGATGGCGGGAGGTACCGCTAGAAGGTGGCGCCTACCTCTAGCAGTCCCAGTGTGTAGCAGAGGCCCAGCCCGGGCCGGTCCGTCCCCACGCCCACGCCGAGCTGAAACAGCGAGAAGTGGGTCTGCTGGAAGTCGAAGCGTACTGGCTCGAGCGTCAGGCCCAGCGCCAGGCTGGGTCCCTCCATCGGGGTGGGGTGCTCGGGCGTGAGGAAGGAGAGGCGATCTCCCATCAGCGTCGTCAGCGAGAGCAGGGCCGCCGGCGCGTACGCGTGGCCGAGCCGCCACTGCATTCCCGCTCCCACCCGGAGCGCGGCCGTGTTGCCGATGCCTGTCAGGTAGCTCAGGTCCGCCTGGAGGATGTAGCGCTCGTCCACGGTGTCCCGGAGGCCC
>QKJM01000214.1 GCA_003249315.1 Archangium sp. | reverse complement strand
CCCTCGCCGCTGCGGCGCAGCCGGGTGCCGGCCGGATTCGAGCAGTCCCTCTCCGGCTGGGAGCCCAAGAAGCTGTGGCTCCAGCGACCGGATGGCTCCTTCGAGGATGTGGCCCGCGCGCGCGGCGTCAACCGCGGCCTGTGGGCCTTCGCCTCCATCCTCCTCGACGCCGACGACGATGGCCGGTTGGATCTGGCCGTGGCCAACGGCTTCTACAGCGCGCCCAATCGAAAAGATCTTTGAAGTGTCTACTGGCGCCAGGTCCTGGCGCTCTCACTTCAGGGCGGAGACAAGAAGGGCGGAGGCCAGCAGACCTCGGGCTCGGCGGCCCCGTATGCCATGGCCCAGGGAGGCCCCTCGCCGCTGCGGCGCAGCCGGGTGCCGGCCGGATTCGAGCAGTCCCTCTCCGGCTGGGAGCCCAAGAAGCTGTGGCTCCAGCGACCGGATGGCTCCTTCGAGGAGTCCGCCTGGGCGGACGGCTTCGACTCTCGCGCCGACGGCCGCTCCCTGGTGGCGATGGATCTGGACGGGGATGGAGACCAGGAGCTGCTGATGCTCAACCGCGCCTCTCCGCGGCTCCAGCTCTTCGTCAATGAAGGGCCGGTGGGCCGGGCGATGGAGCTGCGGCTGAAGGCCACCGGGGGCGATCCCGAGGCCAGCACCGCGACGGTGCGGGTACGGACGAAGGCGGGGACACGTGCCTTCCCGGTGATGCTGGCGCGCGGGTACGCCAGCGCGGTGGATCCGGTGGTTCACGTGGGGCTGGGCGAGGAGGCGTCGGCGGAGGTGGAGGTGACGTGGCGCAAGGGCGTCACCGAGTCCTTCGGTCCCCTCCAGTCCGGGCGGCGGTGGACGCTGGCGGAGGGAGGCGAGAGCGCCTCGGTGCCGTTCGCCCCCAAGGTCCCTCGCTCCTCCCCGCCGAAGCTGCCGCTGCGGCTCGAGCAGGTGGGTGGCGTGGTGGACGGGCGACCCGCGGCGGTGCAGCTCTTCGCCTCGTGGTGCAAGCCGTGCCGCAAGGAGGTGCCCATCCTGGAGGCACTGGCGAAGGCCGGCCAGTGGCAGGTGCGGGGGCTCGGCGCCCACCCCGAGGAGAAGGTTCAAGCCGAAGCCGGGAAGCTGGGCATCAGCTACCCCGTGGCCTCGCTCTCTCCCGAGGTCGCTGATCCGCTCTCCCCCAACGACGAGCTGGCTCTGCCCACCGTGCTGCTCTATGACGCCCAGGGTCGGCTGGTTCGCGTGGTTCGCGGTGGGGAATACCTCGAGGCCGTGCTCGCCGAGTTCGAGCCTCCGGCCCTGGTTTCCGACGACGACGAGTAATCCCTCACCCCAACCCTCTCCCAGAGGGAGAGGGGGCATACACGGGCTCCGTCCCAGGTTTCCTCTCCGGACGATCCAGGGTGGCCTCCAGGGGCTCCTCTCTGGTAACGGTCCGCCCCCTTTCCGGGTTTCTTCATGATGCTGACCTACCCCATGCCCCTGAGCGTGGCGCCGATGATGGACTGGACGACCCGGCACTGCCGGTTCTTCCACCGGCAGATCAGCCGGCACACGCTGCTCTACACGGAGATGGTGACCACCGGCGCCGTCCTCCACGGAGACCGCGAGCGCCTGCTGGGCTTCGAGCCCGCCGAGCACCCCGTCGCCCTCCAGCTCGGTGGCTCGGAGCCCGGACCGCTCGCCGCCGCCGCGCGCATCGCCGAGGAGTGGGGCTATGACGAGGTCAACCTCAACGTCGGCTGCCCGAGCGACCGCGTCCAGTCCGGGCGCTTCGGCGCCTGTTTGATGGCCGAGCCGGAGCTCGTCGCCCGACTCGTCGCCGCCATGCGCGAGGCCGTCCGCATCCCCGTGACGGTCAAGTCGCGCATCGCCATCGATGAGTTGGAGGAGTGGCCGACGCTGGAGAACTTCGTCCGCCTCGTCTCCGAGGCCGGCTGCACCCGATTCATCATCCACGCGCGCAAGGCGTGGCTGCAGGGTCTGAGCCCCAAGGAGAACCGAGACGTCCCGCCGCTGCGCTACGATCTCGTCCACCGGCTCAAGTCCGAGTTCCCCCACCTCGACATCAGCATCAACGGCGGCATCAAGAGCCTGGAAGCCACGGCCGAGCACCTGCGACACGTGGATGGGGTGATGATCGGCCGCGCCGTCTACGAGAACCCCTACCTCCTGGCCGAGGCCGACCAGCGATTCTTCGGCGCCACCGAGCCCCCTCGCGAGCGCCACGCCGTGGCGGAGGCGATGCTGCCCTACATCGAGACCTGGAGGCAGCGAGGGGCGCCGCTCAGCACCATCACCCGGCACATGCTGGGACTCTTCCAGGGACTGCCCGGGGCTCGCGCCTGGCGCCGGCACCTGAGCGAGAACGCGCACCAGCCCGGAGCCGGCCCCGAGGTCGTCATGGCCGCGCTCGCCAAGGTGCCTCGTGCGGCCCCCTCCGACGTGGCGGCGTAGCCGGCCCCGTCCCGCTCAGGTCATCAGCTTGCGGGCCCGCGGGCCGACGGCGTCTCCCACCATGCCGCTCTCGCCCAGCAGCCGCTCCTCGGCGCGGGCCATCTTCTGCGCATCCTTCGGGCGCTCGTGGTCGTGCCCCAGCAGGTGCAGCAGTCCGTGCGCCAGGTAGCGCGCCAGCTCCGCCTCCAGCGTCCGCTCGTACTCCTTCGCCTGCCGCTTCGCCGTGTCCAGGGAGATGACCACGTCCCCCAGCGGCTTCGGCCCCGGCGTGCCCTTGGGCAGATCTCCCGCGGGGAAGCTCAGCACGTCCGTCGCCTTGTCCTTCTTGCGCCAGGTGCGGTTGAGCCGGCGGATGGCATGATCTCCCACCAGCGAGATGGACAGCTCGCACCCCGTCAGCTCCAGCCGCTCCAGGAACGTCTCCGCCAGCAGGCGCAGCGGCTTGCCGAAGCGCTTGCCCTGCGCGTGCGTCACCTGCACCGTGACGGAGTTCTCCTCCTCCTCCTTGACCGGCTGCTCCTCGTGGGCCAGCTCCGGCTGGAAGGCGGGCGCACACACCGAGTAGTAGTCACACGCCCCCTGCCCGTCGTTGCGGAGCACCACCCGCCTGCCCTTCGGCGCCAGTCCCAGCTCGCCCTCCGCAATCCGCTGCCGCTTCCCGTCCACGCCCAGCGTCAGCTCGCCCTTGAGGACGATGACGACCTCGTCGAACTCCGGCTGCCGCACCGGGCCCACCCAGCCCGGCGGCGCCAGCATCCTCGCCACCGACAGCGAGTCCGTCCCCGTCGCCGCCAGACCCACGAATTCCTCGACGCGCTTGCCATCCTCGCGCGGAATGAGCTTGCCCTTGCGCAGTCTCACGTTGGCATCCTCCGCCTCAGCTCCCCACGGGGCGAGCCTTGTCGCCTTCCTGCTTCGTCTCCGTCACAGTCATCGTCAGCGCCGCGCCCTTCGGGCCGTTCTGCAACGCACCCGCCGGGTACTCCGGCCGCGCGTGATAGATGCCTTCCAGCGTGTGCAGGAAGGACTGGGCGATCAGGTTCAGATCCTTCAGCGTCAGATCGCACTCGTCGAGCTGCCCCTCGGAGAAGATCAGGTTGATGATCTTCTGCACCTGGGCCTGCAGCCGGACCGTGGTGGGCTCGGGGAGGGCCCGCGTCGAGGCCTCCACCGCGTCGGCGATCATCACCAGCGCCGCCTCGCGGAACTGCGGCTTGGGCCCCGGGTAACGGTAGATGCTTTCGTCCAGCGGCGGCGCGCCCTCCTTGCCCTCCAGCTCCTTGCGGGCCTTGTGGAAGAAGTAGCCCACCACCCGCGTGCCGTGGTGCTGAGGAATGGCGTCCGCCACCAGCTTCGGCAACCGGTACTGCCGCGCCATCTCCAGCCCCTCCGTCACGTGCCGCTTGATGATGACCGCGCTCATGGCCGGGGCCAGGGTGTCGTGCTTGTTCTCTCCCTTCTGGTTCTCCCCGAAGTAGAGCGGATTCCGACCCTTGCCGATGTCGTGGTAGTACGCACACGAGCGCGCCAGCAGCGGGTTGGCCCCGATGGCCTCCGCCGCGTTCTCCACCAGCGTCCCGATGATGATGGAGTGGTGGTAGGTGCCCGGCGCCTGGACGATCAGCTCCTTGAGCGCCGGGTGGTTGAGGTTGGCCAGCTCCAGCAGCTTCAGATCCGACGCGTAGCCGAACACCGCCTCGATCAGCGGCGTGAGCGCCATCACCAGCACCGGCACCGCCAGCGTGGTGCCCACGAAGGCGAACAGCGCCGTCACCAGCGTGTCGCTCTGCAGCCCCTTCCCCTCCATCAGGAAGAGCAGGAGCACCGCCACCAGGTTGATGGTGCCCGTGAACAGGCCCGCCTTGAAGATGCCCACCCGGTCCTTCGCCCGGGTGATGCGATCGGCCGCCACCAGCGAGCCGACCAGCGCGTAGATGCCGAAGGAGAGCGAGTTGCCCAGCATCACCCCCGACAGGCATGCCAGCACCAGCGCGAAGAAGAGCGCCAGCTCCTCGGAGAGGATGAAGCGCACCAGCATCGCTCCGGCCGCCACCGGGAAGGCGTAGTAGAAGGCCTCCAGCGGCAGCGCCGTGTATCGGTCCTGGATGGCGTCCGCGATGGACACCCAGAGCGACAGCAGGCCCAGCAGCATCACCAGCAGCAGCCCCAGCAGCACCGTGTCCTTGCGCGTGGGACGGAAGCGCCGGAAGGCGGCCCGGCAGAAGACGTACGCCACGGAGATGAGCAGCGCCACCAGCCCCGTGCCACCCACCTGGAGCTGCACCAGATCCAACCGATCCGTCTGCGACCGCATGCCCCGGAGGACCACCAGGTGCGACTCGTTCACCAGCTCGCCGTCGCCAATGATCCGCTGGCCCTTCTTCAGGGTGAGGACGGCGTCCTTCACCGCCGCGGCCGCCTGGCGCCGCCGCGCATCCGTCTCCGCCAGATTGATGGTGAGGTTGGGCCTCACCAGCCGCTTGGCCAGCCGCAGCACCGCCCGCCGCTGCACACCCGGCGCGTCCGGCAGCAGGTTTCCCGGGATGGAGGCGAAGCGATCCAGCTCCGAATACGCCTCACGCACGTCCATCACCGCGGGGGCCGTGCCCGACAGCGTCTGCTCGCCGCTATGGCGCAAGTCCCTCACGGTGATGCCCTGGGGACCCTCGCGAGAGAGCTCCTCGCGCGAACCCGCGATGTACACCGGGCTGGGCTCGCTATAGCCGTACGCCCGCTCCACCAGCGCCAGCGTGGCCACCTCCACCGTCTCGGAGAAGCGCGCGTCATGGAGCGCCTTGAAGTCATCCGGCTCCAGCGCCGCGTCCTTGCGGCCGAAGAGCAGCACCTGGAAGTCCCCGCGCAGCGTCTCCAGCTCCCGGCGCCGGCGCTCGCGCTCCTCGGCGGACGAAGCCGGCTTGCGCGGAGGCTTGGGCACCTCCACGGCCTCCCCGGGCTCATCGCCCTCTCCTTCCACCACCTCCACCGCCTCCTTCGCCGCCAGACGCGAGCGCATCTCCGCGAACGCCCCACTCACCGAGGCACGCACCTCGGCCACCACCCCCGGGCTCAGGTCGTACACCGGCCGCACCGCGCTGCGCGCCTCCTGGCGGCGCTGCTCGGTCATCGCCTGGTGGACGATCTCGTAGTCCCGTCCGGCCTTGAAGCCCGCTGGAGAGCTCGCCCGGAAGGGCTTGCCCAGGTTCTCCTCGGAGAGGGAGGGGATCTGCTGGCTGTAGAGGCCCGGGGAGATCACGAAGCCCGCCGCCACCGATACCACCAGCAGCAACAGGACAGCCGCCAGGCGCCGGCCCCAAAGCGGGCCGAGCCGGAAGCGGTTTGCAAGGGCGTCCAGCGGACTGGGTCCGGGGGGCGACGATTCCGGTTCGGCCATGGAGTTCCTCACCCTACGAGAGGCAGGACGACGACTTCAAGCACAGAGGGTGGTGGAATGTACTCCACCACCCTGGCGAGACTGCCCGTCCTCCTGGTCAGGGAAGAAATCAAGCAATCGAACTGTCCGGTTCCAGTTGCTCCACCGGAACGATGGCGGGGGCTACCTCCTTGGCCAGCTCCCGCGCCGCCTGCTGTGCCGCGTCGAAGCGATCGTAGGCGCGAATGACCTCCTGTACCAGCGGATGACGCACCACGTCTACCTCGGTGAACTCCGCGATGCCAATGCCCTCGATCCCCTTGAGGATGGAGCGCGCATGGTGCAGGCCGCTCATCTTCCCCACCGGCAGATCCACCTGCGTCACGTCGCCGGTGATGACCGTCTTGCTGTTGTAGCCCAGGCGGGTGAGGAACATCTTCATCTGCTCGACGGTGGTGTTCTGCGCCTCGTCGAGGATGACGAAGGAGTCGTTGAGCGTCCGGCCTCGCATGAAGGCCAGCGGAGCCACCTCCACCACGCCCTGATCGATGAGCTGCTGGGCGCGCTCGATCGCCATCATGTCGTGCAGCGCATCATAGAGCGGACGCAGGTAGGGGTTGACCTTCTCGGCCAGATCGCCCGGGAGGAACCCCAGCTTCTCCCCCGCCTCCACCGCGGGCCGCGCCAGGACGATGCGCTTGACCTTGCGCTCCTGGAGGAAGGACACCGCCATGGCCATGGCCAGGTACGTCTTGCCGGTACCGGCCGGGCCGATGCCGAAGACGATGTCGTGTCCGCGGATGATGTCCACGTAGCGCTTCTGCGCGATGCTCTTGGGGGAGATCTGCCGGTTTCCGGAGCTCTTGAGCACCGACCCGAGCATGACCTCCTGGAGGGACTCGGCGCCGCGGCCGAGCACCTTGATGGCCTGCTCCACGTCCTCGCGGTACACGGGGCGCCCGGCGCGGATGATCTCCTCGAGGTTCTCCACCAGCCGCACCGCGAAGGCCACCGCGTCGGCCGGTCCGGAGAGATGGAGCTCGGTGCCCCGCTGTCCTACCCGGACGCCGAGCCGCCGCTCCATGAGCTTCAGGTTCTCGTTCTGGTTGCCACAGAGGGCCAGGGTGGTCGCGTTGTCACGAACATCCACCTTGGCGGAGGTGGGGCTGACTGCAGGGGCCGGTACGGTGGCGGAGTTTCTCAAGTTCTTCTGGTCCCTCGATCGATCGGGTTTCCGGAATCCAACCTCACTCGAAGCTAGCGTCCTTCCGCTCCCGGCGGAAGGTGGAGCAACCGTCCGGGCTAGCGCAACGGAGGCAGGAGGATGAACTGCCGGTCCGACACGCGACGGTAGTAGTACTCCTCCCGCCAGGGGTAGCGCAGATCATCCTGCTGGAGCAGACCTGCCTCCACCAGCGCCCCCAACTTCTCGGGAAGCGCTCCCTTCTCCAGACGAAACACCTCGAGGGCGGCCGAGATTCGGGCCCGCTGGGCCTGGGCCACCAGGCGCTGGGTCGCCGGATCGGCATAGGAGGAGGCGGAGTCGGAGCCCAGATCCCACGAGTCCGGCTCCAGCCGGGTGGCGACGAAGCCGAGCGCGGCCAGCACCAGCAGGGTGACCATCGCGCGAGCCACCAGCCCGCCCACCCGGAGCAGGAGGCCGGCCTCGCTGACGGCGGCCCTCCCCGTGGGGGAGATCGCGCGGACGTACTCGAGGTTGACCAGGTTGAAGAGCGCCTTGCAGGTCTCGAACTCCCCCAGGCAGCTCAGGTCCACCAGCTTGCGGACGGTGCGACCGGGGGCGATGAGCTCGTAGAGGCGACGTTCGGAGCTGCCGATGGACTTGAACTCGCCCTTGTTCTCGTCCTTCTTCTCCTCGGAGAAGGCGTCGTCGAAGGCGGAGTCGAAGTCGTCCTCCTCCTTGGCGACCTGGACGGGCAGCGCCTTGAGGCGCTCGAACGTCATCGCGTCGTGGGAGATCTTCTTCCGGACGACGGGCCACTCGTCCACCATCCGGAAGCCTTCCATCAGCACGCTCTCGGCGCGCAGCGGACTGATGGCCTCTCCGTCTGCGGAGATGTCCTCCTGCTTGAACTCGTAGGTGCCGGCCTTCCACGAGAAGAGCCCGTAGAGCGTCTCCGTCACCTGGAGCTGCGCCATCTGCTTGAGCTTCTCGGCGGTGATGGCGCCGCTGGAGATGAGCACGTCCCCCAGACGCTTGAGGGTGCGCTTCTGCGTCTCCAGGGCACTCTCGAGCTGCTGCTCGGTGATGACCTCGGCCCGCACCAGCATGTTGCCGATGAGATCCTTCTTCTTCCGGGTGACGCTCTCGGCGCGGACGATGTTGCCGTCCCGGAAGTAGACCTGGACATCCTGGTCCTTGCTCTTGAGATAGAGGACACCCGCCTTCTGCTGCTGGCCGATGAGCTGCAGGATGTCCGCGATGCCGAAGTCCTTGAGCGTTCCCTTGAGGGCCATGGTGTCCCGGCCTACTCGTTCTGGCGGCGGTAGAGGCCGCGCAGCGACAGGATATGGAGGGGAATGAGGAGCAACAGGAGGGGGGCGAGCTTGAGGTACATCGGCAGCTCACCGTAGGGGACCCGCAGCACCCCGGAGCGCAGCAGCACGCCGGCCACCGCGAGAAGGAAGAGGAAGGCGTAGAGGGTGCCGCGCAGGGGCCAGCCGGCGAAGAGGTGGCCCGCGCCCGACACCATGCCGCCCAGGACGTAGGAGATGCCGCTGGACCACCGACGATGGCGCTCCACCTCGATCTGCTTGCGAGCCCGGAGCCGCGCCTCCACCAGCCCCTTGCGCTGGAAGACGTTGACGCACTGGGCGCACATCCTGCTGGTCACGCCCAGCTCCTTGTCGCAGCGGCGGCACACCGGACGGCCGCACTTGTCGCACTCGCCCGAGGCCTTCAGGGCGCGGCTGGCGAAGCCCAGGGCGAAGACGAGCACCGCGCCCAACACGGGCAGGGCCCAGGCGGTGAAGCCCACGCGCCCGCCGAGCAGCCGGCGCGAGAACTGAGCCTCCACCCGCTCCCCCACCCCGTCGTCCTCCAGGCCCGACGGGTAGTCCGCCGCGGAGAGGGGCGCGCCCAGCAGGGGCTGGTTCATCAACAGGCGCTCGTCCGGGGGGCGCGTCCAGAGGAGCAGGTTCGGATCCAGGTGCGTCGCGGCGGCGAGCGCGTCCCGGGTCTTCTGGTTCTCGGCGATGATCTGATCATCCGGGGCCAACGCGGCCCGGCGCCGGTACACCTCCGCCAGGTTGAAGGCGGGTGCGGGCAGCGAGGGATCCGCCTGCGTGGCCTGGACATAGAGCTGGGCCGCCCCCGTCTCGTCTCCCGTGGCCAGCAACACGTTGCCCATGTTGGTCATCAGCGCCGCGTGCCCGGAGCGCAGCGCCGCGGCCGCCTTGTAGTGGGAGAGCGACTCCTCCAGCAGCCCGCGGCGGGCCTCGAAGCGTCCCAGGGCGAACAGCTCCGCGAAGCTCGCACGCTTCTCCCCGTGGCGCGCGCGCACACGCAGCCCGCCCCTCTCCAGCACGTACACATCCTCGGCCACCGTCCCGGAGAAGGCCGTGCGCTGCGCGAGCTGTCCGGCGGCCATCGGCAACAGCGCCGCCAGCACCAGCAGCACCGCCGCCACCGCCCGCTCCGCCACCGTGAGGTAGACGGCCACCGCCGCCAGGAGGATGAGCAGCACCTGCACCATCCCCAGCCGCATCACCACCGCCGAGCTGAGCAGCAGCACCGCCAGGGCCGCCGACTGCCACCGGGCCGTCACCCGGGGAAAAAGGTGGTGGAAGTCATGGAGGAAGTAGCGCACCCGCCGGATGAAGAGCGCCACCACCACCACCACCGCCGTGGCCAGCAACGCCACCAACAGCACCGCGCCCAGATCCGCCAGCGCCGGAAGCCTGTAGCGAGGATCCTTCAACACGCCCGTGAGCGCGGCCCTCACCTCCTTCATATACGCCCCCACCGCCCCCGGCGAGCGGCGCAGGTGCGCCTCCGCGAGCGCCATGCGCGCATAGGGCAGCTGGGGCGAGAGGGCCACCGCCGTCTCCACGAACCGCAGCGCGCCGGCCTCGTCCTGGGCCTTGCGCCGCCCGTCGGCCGCCCGGAGGAAGCCGAGGCTGAACTGCTCGATGTCCGAGGCCGCCGTCTCCTCCTTCAGCTTCAGCAGTTCCTCCTGCGCCTTCCGGGCCGCCTCCAGATCCAACGCCGCCTGCGCCTGCAGCCACCGCGTCCACGCGGCCTGAAGGTCCGCATCGGTCACCCGCGGGGTGAGGATCTGCGCCGGGGGCTGCCGGCTGGCCGGCTGGGGCGGCTCCGGCTCGGGGGCCTTCGTCTCCTTCGCCTTGGGCCGCTCGGAGGCACGGCCGTCCAAGGCAGTGGAGCGACGATCCCCTCGCTTACGACGCGAGGGACGGACGATCTCCTCGGCGGGCTCCTCCGCGGAAGGCTCGTCCTCGTAGACGTCGGAGTCGTCCACGGGAACGGCCATCTCCTCGGGATCCAGGAGCGAGGGAGCAGAAATCTGCTGCGCGGACGCCTGCCATACAGGAATCCACACCAGGCACGACAGCAGCGGCAGGAGGCGCAAGAGGAGGGGGCGCGACATTTCAGGGGCCCGATGATAGGCGACAGACTCCCACCACGAAAGTTGTCTTCCCCCCTTCGTCCGTGATGGGGGTTCCAGGGCAGCCCGCTCGCTTGGAGAGGAGAAGGACAGATGGGTGCAGCAGGGGAGCAATTGGACAGGCTGGTCGAAATCATGAAGCAACTGCGGGCGGAGGGAGGCTGCCCCTGGGACAGGGAGCAGGATCTGCGCTCGCTGCGCCCGTACCTGCTCGAAGAGGCCTTCGAGGTCCTGGAGGAGATGGATCGCGCGGCCTACGGAGGCCCCTGGCGACCGCTGTGCGAGGAGCTGGGGGATCTGCTCTTCCAGATCGTCTTCCACTCGAGGCTGGCCGAGGAGCTGGGCGAGTTCGGCATGGCGGACGTGTGCCAGAGCATCGCGGACAAGATCGAACGCCGGCACCCGCACGTCTTCGGGGAGGGCCGGGTGGCGGGCGCCGAGCAGGTGCTGGTGGACTGGGCGAAGCTGAAGGCCGAGGAGCGCAAGCAGAAGACGGGCCGGGAGGGCTCGGTGCTGGAGGGGGTGCCCCTGGGGGCCCCGGCGCTGATGCGCGCCGAGCGCCTCACCGAGAAGGCCAGCCGCATCGGCTTCGACTGGAGGCACACGGCCGAGGTGCGCGCCAAGCTGGACGAGGAGATCCAGGAGTTGGACGCGGCCATCGCCTCGGGGGACCGGGACGCGCTGGAGCACGAGGTGGGAGACGTGCTGTTGACGCTGGTCAACCTGGCGCGCTTCCTGCGCACCCCTCCCGAGGACGCGCTGCGCATGGCCATCCGGCGCTTCACCACCCGCTTCCAGCACATCGAGTCGGCCCTGCGCGCGGAGGGAATCCCCCTGGGCGAGGCCACCCTGGAGGACATGGAGCGGCACTGGCAGTCGGCCAAGAAGGAGGAGAAGTCCCTACCTCCGCCCACCACCCTCCCCCGCGCCCCGCTGGCCGAGCTGCGCTTCCCGGTGGCGGACGTGGCCGCCCAGCGGGCCTTCTGGGACGAGGTGGCCCCCCTCCTCGGGTGGAAGAGCGAGCGAGGCGAGTCCGAGGAGGTCGTCTATGGAGACGGGCTGCACCGGTTGGTGTTCGTCCCGGGGGCCGGGGCTCCCCCTTCTGCCGCCACCCTCACCTTCGGGGCCCCCTCGGAGGCGGCGGTGGAGCGACTGCGAGCCTCCCTGGAGTCCTCCCGACCCGGCGCCATCCTGGCCGAGGGGGGGAGAGCCGGGCGGGTGGCCTTCGCTGATCCGGCCGGCCTCCGGTGGAAATACGCCTTCGGGAGCCGCTGATTGGTACCTTCCGGGCCCCCCAGGTGGGTAAAGGATCACGCGCGCCTTGACGCTCGGCAGGCTCCGAAGTAGGTACGGCGCCTCTTTTTCCACGACTTAGTCCACGACGTCCGTTGGAGATCACCTTGGCCAACACCAAGTCCGCAGTGAAGCGTAACCGCCAGTCCCTGAAGCGCCGCGCGCGCAACATCAACATCCGCACCACGGTGAAGGATGCCGTGAAGGGCTTCCGCCAGGCTCTGGGCAGCAAGGATCCGGCGAAGACCGCGGAGGCCCTCAAGAGCGCCACCCGCACCGTGAGCCGGGCGGCCTCCAAGGGCGTGGTCCACAAGCGCGCCGCCGCGCGCCGCGTGTCTCGGCTCGCCAAGGCCGCGAACCGCGCCGCCGCTGCTGCCGCGAAGTAGGCAGGGGCTCTACCAGTTGTTGGCCAGCCGGTCGTAGCCCTCTCGCATCAACGTCTCGGCGAGACGGTGTAGCGCGGCCTGCCGGTTGGCCTCGGCTTCGAGAACGTCGCCGGACACGTCCGACGTGCCCGGTAGGAAGTCCTCGGTTCCGGAGACGGTCGTCTCCGACAGTACCCGTCCGTCCCGAGTCAGCCGGAGCTGCACGGTCGCCCAGGCACGATAGCTGGCGATCTGCGGAGCCGTCACGAGCGTGTTCCCCTCGTAGACGGGCTCGGTGAGGATGGTGGGGTTGCTGCCGACGGCCACCACCACGCCCTCTACGCGGGCCTCACAAGCCCCCTCGCTGCCGAGCACTCCGGCACGCACCAACTCCTGCCTGAAGACGCGGGAGAAGAGCGTCTCCAGGGCGGGCTCGGCGGTGTCGTTGCGGAAGACGGGCGCGCAGAGCGAGCGCACCCCCTCCGGCAGGGACGCCGCGCCACGAGGCGTGAAGCGGTAGCCACACCCCAATCCGGACAACAAGAAGACCCACCCCACCGCGCTCAGCCGAGACATGTCGCCCACAGTAGCGGGGCGCGCCCGCCGGTCAAGCGCCAGGGGCTCGCCCGCCCGGGAGAGGCTCGGACACCTCCACGCCACGCGCGCGCATCGCCTCCGCGAGCAGCGCCCAGGCGGCCCGCAGACGCTGATCCTCCGAGGAGCCACGCCGGACAGTCCCCAGCGCCCACCGCGTCTCCACGCCACTCACCGACTCCAGCAGAAGCCGGTAGCGCCGCCAGCCGACGACGAAGGCCACCCCCACCAGGACGAGGAGGCCGAGCACTACGCGCACCGCCTCCCAGGGGGCGAGGACCAGCGCGACGAGGGCCCCGGCGACGAGCACGATGGCCTCCGGACGCAACTCGCGAACCAGGGAGAGACGCCGCAGCGTGGACAGCTCCAGGAGGAAGGGAGTGGCGGACGCTCCCGGGCGGAAGGCCAGGCGGTTGCCCTCCCCGGTGAGGACTCGCCCGCCCCCGAACTCCACCGCGAGGAAGGGACTCGTGGAGGGGCCGGCCGTCGGCGGCAGCGGCGCCTCCGGCAGCTCGGCCCCACACGCGACGCAGCGACCCGCCCCGGCCTGCTGCGGGCGGCCGCACCGCGTACACATGACGAGGACCTCGGTGGGCACCGGGTCCCCGCCTCAGCCGACGACGAAGTTCACCAGCCGCTTGGGCACGAAGACGAACTTGCGCACCGTCTTGCCCGCCATCGCGGCCTGCACCCGCTCGTCCTTCTCGGCCTCGGCCCGCACGTCCGCCTCGCCGGCGTCCGCCGCCACGCGGATCTCCGCGCGCAGCTTGCCGTTCACCTGCACCGCGTAGGGGATGACGTCGTCCACCACCAGCGCCGGATCGAACTGGGGCCAGCCCTGGATGACGACGAAGTCCTTCGCGCCGTAGGCCTCGGCGATCTCATCCGCCAGGTGCGGAGCGAACGGCGTCAGCACCACGGTGAGCATGTGGATGGCCTCGGCCATGGCGGCCTTCTCCGCGGGCGTCTCGGGCGTCCCCAGCGCGTACAGCGCGTTCACGTACTCCATGATGCCGGCGATGGCGGTGTTGAAGGAGAGCCTCTCGATGGCCTCCCCTATCCGCTTGAGGCACTTGTGCGCGGCGCGACGGAGCTCCAGCGCCCGGCCCTCGAAGGGGCCCTCATGCGTGGAGCCAGCAACCCCGAGGTGCTGGACGGACAGCGCCCACACCCGCTTGAGGAAGCGGAAGGCGCCCTCCACCTGATCGTCGGACCAGTCGAAGTCCCGCTCCGGCGGGCCAGCGAAGAGCACGTAGGTACGCGCGGTGTCCGCGCCGTACTTGGAGACGATGGTGGACGGCGCCAC
>QKJM01000644.1 GCA_003249315.1 Archangium sp. | reverse complement strand
ACGTCCACGAAGTGGTAGTCCACACCATCCTTCTCCCGGCCCCGGGGCTGGCGGGTAGTGACGCTGATGGAGAAGGCGGCGTCCGGCAGCTCGGCGAGCAGACGGCGCGCCAGGGTGGTCTTCCCCGTCCCCGAAGGAGCGGAGAGGACCAGCAGGATTCCGGGCTTGAAAGGGGAGGACTCGTTCATTCGACGTTCTGGACCTGTTCGCGGATGCGCTCGACTTCAGCCTTCATGGATACCACCCGCGAGGAGATGTCCGCGTGCTGGCTCTTGGAGCCGGTGGTGTTCACCTCCCGGTGCATCTCCTGGACGAGGAAGTCCAGGCGACGGCCCACCGGCTCGCCGCTGGCCATGAGCTGGCGGAACTGCTCGAGGTGGCTCGCCAGGCGGGTCATCTCCTCGGCGATGTCCGTCCGCTCGGCAAAGATGGCTATCTCCTGGGCGAGCCGCTGCTCGTCCACCGTGACGCCACGCGCCAGCTCGGCCACCCTCTCGGACAGGCGCTGGCGGTACTCATCCACGGAGCGAGGGGACAACTCGGCCACCTCCCGGCTCCAGCGCTCGATGAGCCCGAGCCGGGACTCCAGGTCGGCATGGATGGCCTCGCCCTCCACCCCGCGCATCTTCTCCAGCGCGGCGAGAGCCTGGTCCAGCGCTGCCTGCACCGCCTGGCCGGCGGACTCCACGTCCATCCCCCGCTCCTCCAGACGGACCACTCCCGGCTGGTTGGCCACCTGGTGCCAGGTCACCTCGGCCGGCACGCCGAGCGCCTCGGCCACCTCGTGAAAGGCCCTCGCGTACTCCCGCGCCAGGGCCGCGTCCACCGTGGGCACCGTCCCGGAGGCCGTCGCGGATTGCCGCTTGACGAAGACCTCCACCGAGCCGCGGGCGAGCCGATCCTTCACCTGCTTCACCACCGCCGGCTCCAGCAACGCCAGTTCCCGGGGGAGCCGGACCTTCACCTCGCAGAATTTGTGGTTGAGCGAGCGCAGCTCCACGGAGAACTCCTCTTCTCCCACTCGCGCACGTCCCGCTCCGAATCCAGTCATGCTCTTCAGCATGGAGGGTTGCTAGGCGCTTCCGGCCAGCAGGTCAAGCCACCAGCGCGGATCCTTTCTGATAGGGTCCGCCGCCCGATGGCCTGGCACAAGAAGCTCGAGTCGTGGGCGAAGCTGACGCTCGCTCTGTTGGCCTCCACCCTCCTCTGGCGTCCCGGTCGGCGGCGGCAGGCAGGCGCAGCCCTTCCCTCTCCCCGGAAAATCCTCCTGGTCCGCATCGACAACCGGGTGGGCGAGGCGCTCCTCACCACTCCCCTGCTGAGCACCCTCAAAGCGGCCATGCCGTCCGCCGAAGTCCATGTCCTCGTCCACTCCCGGGTGGCCCGCGTGCTCGCCCGCCACCCTGAGGCGAATCGGATCATCCCCTTCGACCGGCGGCTGCTCTGGCTGGGGCCGCTCGCACCCGGCGTCCGGGCAGTCCGGCGCGAGCACCATGATGTCGTCGTCGACTGCTCCAACTGGTCCACACCCTCGGTGACGTCCGCCATCATCTCCCGCCTCGTGGGACCTCGGGCCGTCGTCATCGGCCCCCACATGTGGCCCGTCCACTACCTCCACTCACTGTCCGTGCCGGCTCGCCCGGATACGACACACGAAGTGCTACAACGCGTGCATCTGCTCTCACCCTTGGTGGAAGAGAAGAGCCACGAGAGCCTGTCCTTCCGCGAGCCCGTCCTGAACGAGAAGTTCCGTGCCTGGCTCGACGCGGAACTCAGCTCGCCCCTGGCCGTGGTCAACCCTGGTGGCCGCCTGGGCTGGCGCCGCATCCCCCCCGAAGCGTTCGCCGCCGCCGCACGCGCACTGCTCGACTCCGGCCGCACACCCCTCATCACATGGGGCCCTGGCGAGGAGGAACTCGCCCGCGCCGTCGTGGCCGCCGCCCCTGGCTCCCGACTCGCGCCACCCACCAACATCGACGAGCTGGCCGCCCTCATGCGAGCCGCCGGACTCACCGTCTGCAACAACACCGGCCCCATGCACCTGTCCGTCGCCGTGGGCGCCCCCACCCTCGGTCTCTTCCTCCGCATGGACATGGCACGATGGGGTCACCCTCATCCGCCCCATCGGATGGTGGATCTCACTCCCGTAGCCGATGCGGGCGAGGGGCTCGAGGCGCGTGTCCATCAGGAGGTACTCAGCTTCGCCCGAGGTCTCGCCCCCCGGGCTTCAGCGCCCTGAGGGGACTAGCGGGCGCGCCTCCTCATGCAGCAGCTCCGGGACGTCCTCGCGAATCGGGTAGGCCAACCGACACGTGACACAGTGGAGTTCATCTGGCGCGGGTGATGGGGCGCAATCCCTCACCCCAGCCCTCTCCCAGAGGGAGAGGGGGCTTGCCACGGTCAGGGGCCCCTTACACCTCGGGCAGGCCAGCACCGAGACCCATGTGGCATCGAGGCTCATTCGCGCCTCCTCAGCTCGCCCCCGGCTCCGCGCCCAGCTTCCGGGCGAGCTCCGTCGTGCTGTGGTTCTTCGGATCTCCCGCCACCGCCACCCTCCCCCCGTACGCCCGCACCTCGTCCGCCTCGGGGATCGACTCCGGCGTGTAGTCCGTCCCCTTCACGTGGACGTCCGGCTTCAGCGCGCGAATGATGCTTCGCACATCCGGCTCGTCGAAGATGAGCACCCGATCCGTACACGCCAGCGCCGCCACCAGCTCGGCGCGCTCGGCCTCTGGAATGTGCGGCCGACCCGGCCCCTTGTACGCCCTCGTCGACGCATCCGAGTTCACCGCCACCACCAGGCGGTCCGCCAGCTCCTTCGCTCCCTCCAGGTAGCGCACGTGGCCTACGTGGAGAAGATCGAACACCCCGTTGGCCAGCGCCACCGTCTGTCCTTCCTCCCTCCAGCGCTCGCGCTCCTCCACCACCCGCGCCAGCAACTGCACCTTGACGGTCGTACTCACCGCTTCCCCCTCAGCTCGCCCAGGAGCTCACTCCGAGACACCGTCGCCGTCCCCAGCTTCTGCACCGCCAGAGAACCCGCCACGTTCGCCAGCCGCGCCGCGCCACCGAAGCCACCACCAGCCGCCAGCCCCAGCGAGAAGGCCGCGATCACCGTGTCCCCCGCCCCCGTCACGTCCACCGCATCCCTCGCACCATGCACCGGAATCATGTCCACCCCGCCCTCCGCATCGAAGAGCGCCATCCCGTGCCGACCTCTCGTCACCAGCAGCGCCCGACACCCCATCCGTCGCACCACCTCGTGCCCCGCCTCCACCAACTCCGCCTCCGTATGCAGCGGCCGACCCACCAGCGCCTGCAGCTCCGGCTCGTTCGGCTTGCACACCGTCACCCCCGTAAAGGACGACAGCCCATAACGGCTGTCCACGCACACCGGCAAACCGTCCGCCGCCAGCCGTCTCAGCGACTCGCGCAGCTCCTCGCCCACCACCCCCGCGCCATAGTCCGACACCACCACCACATCCACGTCCCTCGCCGCCTCCTCCACCCGCCGCACCAGCAGGCGCCGCAACTTCGGAGGCAACGGGGCCCGCTGCCCGCGATCCAACCGCAGCATCTGCTGCCGCGTCGTGCTCACCCCGCCGGCCAGGATGCGCGTCTTCGTCTCCGTCTCCACGCCCCGGGCACTCACCGCTCTCAGCTCGATGCCCGCCTCCTCGAATAGCTTGCGCAACGCCCGCCCCATCTCGTCCGCCCCCAACACCCCCACTACCGTCACCTGCCCCGACAGCGCCCGCACGTTCGCCGCCACGTTCGCCCCTCCTCCAAGCTTCACCTCGGAGGACTCGTGGCGGACGATCAGCACCGGGGCCTCGCGACTCACCCGATCCGTCTGTCCGTAGATGTAGTGGTCGGCAACCAGATCCCCCACCATCAGCACCCGCCGGCGTGCGAACGCCAGTGGAAGCTGGGCCAACGAGGGACTCACTCGGGCGGGCAGGACGGCAGCCATGGCGGCGCGTTCTCCCACACCAGGCCGCGCCCGACAAGGCGACCTTTCTCTACCCGAGCCCGAGCGCCCGGAGGAGGTGCGGCTCTCCCTCGAGCACCTCCACCCCCAACCGCACCGTCCAGGCCTCGAAGCCCGCGGGCAATCGCACCGCGTCCTTCTCCGTCGTCACCACCCTCGCCCCCAGAGCCGCAGCCCGGGTCGCCACCTCGTCGAGTTCCCGCCCCGTGAAGCGGTGATGGTCCGGAAAGAGGGCCGTGCCCCGGATGTCCACCCCCAGCTCGCCCAGCGTCCGCAAGAAGCCTCCCGGCCGGGCCAGCCCCGCCAACGCAAGCACCGGCCGACCGGACAGGGCATCCGTCGCATGCTCGGCCCCCGAGGGATCCACCCAGGCCGTGGGCCGGTAGCGCGTCCGCACCACCGGAGCCGGCAAGGCGGGCAGCTCCAGCCCACCTCCCCCCGAGGCGCGTACCCAGAAGAGCGTCGCCCGACGCAGGCCCGAGAGCGGCTCTCGCAACGGACCTCGCGGCAGCATCCGGCCATTTCCGAAACCCACCGCCTCGTCCACCACAACGAGATCCTCGTCCCTCGCCAGCTTCCGGTGTTGGAAGCCATCGTCCAACAGCACCACCTCCAGCCCGAACTCGTCGCGCGCCCGGCGGGCCAGCGCCCTCCGATCCGCCCCCACGAACAGACGCGCCTCCGGACAGCGACGCGCCAGCAGCAGGGGCTCGTCCCCCGCCTCTTCCATCGACGGCAGCGGCCCCGCCCCGGTAAAGGTGAGCGCCTCCTTCGCGCGGCGCCCATACCCCCTCGTGAGGATTCCCACCCGCCGCCCTGCTCGCACCAGCAGCTCCGCCAGGTACAACACCGCCGGCGTCTTCCCCGTCCCTCCCACATTCAGGTTGCCCACCGAGACGACCCGCAGCCCTTCCACCCTCTCACCTCGCCACAGGCCCGCGTCGTAGAGCGCCCCCCTCAGCCTCACCCCCGCCCCATACCCCCAGGCGAGCACCTCGAACGGCGCCAGCAGGACCCTTCGGGCCCATGGCTCCGGATGCCCCGGGTAGAACACCCGCTCGAGCATCGTCGGAGCCTCCTCCCTCCGCGGTGCCGGAAGGCTCACCGCGCCGCCCTCGCCTGCTCGTACAGCTCGAGCACCTCCGCGGCGATCCGCGCATTGCTCGGGTGCGACACCATCGCCCGCGCCCCCGACTCCGAGGCCTCCACCACCGCCTCGGGCGTCAGCTCCTCCACCAGCACGTCCGCCAACGACGGCAGGTTGCCCTCCGCTACCGCCACCACGCGCACCCCGCAGACCCTCGCCTGCGCCGCCGCACGCGCGCTCCAGTCATTCCCCAGGCCCAGCACCCACACCTCGTCCAGCGCTCGCAGCCAGCGCACGAAGGACTCCCCCTGCTGGTAGCCCGCGAAGATCACCGCCTCCTCCTGCCCCAGCTCCTTCACCTGGCTCCGCACGGACTCCAGCAGCACCCCATCCCCCACCAGCACCAGCCTCGCCCCCCCGTGCTTCCGACGCAGCCTCACGAACGCCTCCACCGCCAGCCCGTGACGCCTCGAGGCCTGGAAGGTGGACACCATTCCGATGAGCGGCTCCCCACTCAGTCCCAACTCGCGCCGCAGCGCCTCGCGATCCGCCGCGGGCCCGAAGCTCGGAGCCACCAGCGGCGGCAACACCCTCACCCTCCGGCCCTTCAACTTCATGATCACCGACGAAGAAGGCACCGTGTAGGCGTCCGCATGCGGCAGCGAGGCCCTCAACGAGCGCGGCGCATGCACCGAGCGAATGAGGGCCACCCCTCGCGGCCTCCCCCACCTCGCCAGCAGATGATCATGCGTGAAGTGCGCGTGCAGCACGTCCACCTCTCTCCCACGCAGCCGAAGCATGTCCCGCAGCACGGCCCACGGCGGCGACTTCACCGAGAGCTCCAGCCCTCCCTGATCCAACAGCCCCAGCGCCTCCATGCGCGGCACCGATGGCTCCTCCGACGCCACCTCGCTCCGGAGCCGATCCACCGCCACGCTCACCTCGTGCCCCGCCTCGCGCTGCGCCAGGGCCAGCAACGCCACATTCTCCGCCGGTCCGCTCCAGACGGGACTGGCCAGCAGGTGCAGAATCCTCATCGGGACAGGACTCCCGCCATCCGCTCCACATTGCGCTGGCTCGCTCCGGAGATCTGCCCCACCGTCGCCCTCGCCAGTGCCCCCAACGACGCCACCCTCTCCGGCTTCCCCAACAGCTCCGTCATCACCCGGTACAGGTGCTCCCCATCCTTCACCTGGATGCCGCCTCTCCCCACCAGCACCTGCACGCTGTCCTGGAAGTTCTCCATGTGCGGGCCGAACAACACCGGCTTTCCCTGCCCCGCCGGCTCCAGGATGTTCTGCCCGCCCCTCAGCGTGAACGAGCCTCCCACGAACACCAGCGTCGCCAGCCGGTATGCCCTCGCCAGCTCGCCAATCGTGTCCAACACCACCACCCGCCCTCCCTCCGGGTTCCCCTGCGAGCGCAGCCCCACCCTCAACCCCTCGTGCTTCCCCAACGCCACGATCCGCCCCGCCCTCTCGATGTACCTCGGCGCAATCACCAGCCTCAGATCCGGGTGGTTCTCCAGCAGCCGGCGATACACCGCCAGAAGGTGCTCCTCCTCCCCCTCATGCGTGCTCCCCGCGATCCACACCCGCTCCCCCTCACTCAGCCCCAGCGCCTCCCGCAGCCCCTCGTCCTCCCGCGCCAGGTCCGCCGACGCCAGCGCGTCGAACTTCGTGTTCCCCGTCACCCAGACCCTCTCCCTCGGAGCCCCCAGCCCCAACACCCGCTCCGCCTCGTCCTCCCCCCTCATCAGGAACAGATCCATGTCCCGCAGGGGATTGCCTATCAGCGAGAACAGCAGCCGGTACTTCCCCAGGTGCGGCGGTGAGAAGCGCCCGTTCGTCAGCGCCACCTTCGCTCCCGAGCGCTTCGCCGCCCGGATGAGGTTGGGCCAGATCTCCGTGTACTCGAGCACCAGCAGATCCGGGCGGATCGCCCGCATCGCCCGGCGCGTGGCCCCCCACAGGTCGTACGGGGCATACACCACCGCGTCCACCTGCTTCGACAGGCGCTCGCGCCCCATCATGTAGCCCGAGTTCGTCATCGTGGAGAGCACGATGCGACACCCCGGGAAACGCGCCCTCAGTGGACCGAACATCGGCGACAGCGCCAGCAGATCACCCGCGCTCGCCCCGTGCAGCCAGAGCGTCGGACCCCGGCCCCGAGAAGGCAGCGTGCCCTCCGCGTGGAAGCCCAGCCGCTGCCACAGCCCGTGCCGCGTCTTACGATGCAGCGACAACACCGGAAAGAGCAGGCCGAAGAGCAGATAGCTGGCGAGGATATAAAGGATGCGCATGGGACCCGGGCCGCGTCCCCTCTACCAGATGCCCGCCCCTCACGGCAGCCCCGGTGTGATGACCTCCTCCTGGCGGCGCGGCAGCACCCGCACCGGACTCGGCACCACCCACGGCTTCCACTCCGTGCCAAAGAAGCGCCCCGGCCCTCGCACCCACGCCTCCACCTGCACCCCTCCCTCCTCCACCAGCTCCACCGTCACCCCGTCCGGCCTCAACCTCCCCGCGCCTCGCACCTCCACCCGCACCGCGTCTCCCTTGTACGGCGGCAGCCGCACCGTGAGCACGTCCCCCACATGGGCCTCCCGACGCTCTTCATCCGCCAATCCCTCCAGCGCGAAGCCCTCCGGCTCACCCAGCGCCCGGAAGGCACACACCGCCCGCCCACTCGCCAGCCCCCTCACCACCACCTCGGCCGCCTCACGCGCGTCCTCGGGCAGGGTCTCGGGCCGTCCGTCTTCCGGAGGCAGGTACAGCGCCAGCGCCCGGAACACATCCTCGTATGCCGGCAGCCCATGCGCATCATGCGAGCACAGCGCCACCCGAGGCCTCTCCTCCTCCAGCTCGAGCAGCCTCTCGGCGGGCTCCGGCCGCGGGGAGACGAGCGTCATCACCCCATGCACCGGCTGGCCCCACGAAGCCCCCAGCGCCGGCAGCAACCGGCTGAACGGACTGCGCAGCGCATCCCGGAAGAAGGTGTCCGCCGAGTACAGCTCGAAGCCACGAGCCCGCCGCGCCGCCTCCTCGTGACGCCAGGGGTTGCGCTGCTGCACCGGGTGCGCGAGCACGCCCATTCCTCCCGCCCGCTCCACCGCCGCCAGCGCCTCTCCCCCGTCCATCCACGCCCGCATCCCCTCCATCGGCCGCTGCACGCCCAAGGCCACGAGGTGCCCCTGCTTCGTCGAAATCTCCACGCCCGGCACCATCAACACTCCGCCCACGAAGGCGGGCTCGCGCGGGCCGAAGTCGTTGTGATCCGTCAACACCACGAAGCGCAGCCCCGCCGCCTTCGCCGCCGCGGCCACCTCCTCCACCGTGCCCCGCCCGTCCGAGCGCGTCGTATGAACATGAAAGGCCCCGCGTACCCACTCGGCCCCTCCCTCCCTCGGGGGCACCACCGGGTACTCCGCGAAACCCGCCGCGAAGGTGAAGAACCCGGCCACCCCCAACAGCAGCAGCACCAGCCCCACCAGCGCCCGCAGCAGCTTTCCCACCCACACCTTCGCCGTCATGCCGCCCCCCGCTCCGCACCCACCGTCTGCAGCGCCCACAGCGCCGCGTAACGGCCGCCCCTCTTCAGCAGCTCCTCGTGGCTGCCGCTCTCCACCACCCGCCCCGCCTCCACCACGCAGATGACGTCCGCCCCCACCACCGTCGACAGTCGGTGCGCAATCACCAGCGCCGTCCTCCCCGGTAGCACCGCCGCCAGCGCCGCCTGCACCTCACGCTCGCTCTCCGGATCCAGGCTGCTCGTGGCCTCGTCCAGCACCAGCACCGGCGCGCCCGAGAGCACCGCCCTCGCGATGCACAGCCGCTGCCGCTGGCCTCCACTCAGCTTCACCCCCCGCTCACCCACCAACGTGTCATAGCCCTCCGGCAGCGCCCGGATGAAACCATCCGCGTTCGCCACCCGCGCCGCCGCCTCCACCTCCTCCCGCGAAGCATCCGGCCGCGCATAGCGGAGGTTCTCCAGCACGCTGCTCGAGAACAACAACGGCTCCTGCGTCACCAGCGCGAACTTGGCGCGCACGCTCTCCGCCGTGTAGGCGTCCACGTCCACCCCGTCGAACAGGATGTGGCCCTCCTCCGGGCGCTCGAAGCGCAGCAGCAGCCGGGTGACCGTGCTCTTCCCTCCCCCGCTGGGCCCCACCAGCGCCACCACCTTCCCCACCGGCAGATCCAACGTCAGCCCGTCCAGCGCTCGCCGCTCGCCGTAGGCATACCGAACCCCCTCCACCCGAATGCCCTCCCGCAGCGTCGGCGCCTCCTT
>QKJM01000179.1 GCA_003249315.1 Archangium sp. | reverse complement strand
ACTTCGCCGTCCCGTAGCTCCAGCCGGAGTTCATGGGCCAGGGGCCGCGCTGCCTCGAATGCTTCCTGCATCAGCGCCGTGGCTGGCTGCGGGCTCGTTTCAACCGTGAGCATCCCGCCTTCCAGGTGCGCCACGTCCAGGAGATCGTTGATGAGCCGGTCCATCCGCTGCACCGAGCGGGTGATGAGCCGGAATCCGGCCTGGCCGGGCATCCTTCCTGCTTCTACCCGGCGACTCAGGGCCTCGGTGCTCAGCTCGATGGCATGGAGCGGATTGCGGAGATCGTGCGCCACGATGCTCAGCACTTCATCTCGGGCGTGGATGGCCTGCTGGGCCTGCTGGAACAGGCGGGTATTGTCGATGGCGAGCGCCGTCCGGGTGGCGAACTCCTCGGCTGTCTGGAGATCCTGCTCCGAGAAACGACGCTCCGGCCGGGTGGATGTCATGAGGATGACCCCCAGCGTCCTGCCACGGGCCATCATGGGCACGATCATGTAGGAGACGAGGTGGTGCTCCCGGAGGCGCTCCTCCGTCACCTTGCTGACGAGCTTGGAGCGGTGGGTGCGCAGCACCGCGCCCACCCGCTCCTGGAGGAGTTCCAGGAGGAGCCGCGAGCTCCGGCCCTCCTCCTGTTCCGGCGCGAGCCACTCGTCGCTCCCGCTCGCCGGACGGAGCAGGATGCCGCAGTCGTCCGCGATGGCGGGGATGGTGAGCCGCATGATGCGGCGCAGGATCTCCTCCGGCTCGCGTGACTCGCTGAGCACGCGACCCACCTCGGCCAGGAAGGCCAGCGACCGCTCGGCCTGCTTCCGCTCCGTGATGTCGAGGAGGGTCGATACGCCCCAGAGGGCGCGTCCTGTCGCGTCCCGCACCGGGGCGGCGTTCGTCATGATGATGCCTTGCGAGCCGTCTCCGCGAATGACGGCGATCTCCTCGTTCTCGACGGTCTCTCCCTTGCGCACGGCCCGGACCAGCGGCCAGTCCTCCAGGGCGTACGGGCGGCCATCCGGGTGACGGCCCCGCATGTAGCGGTACTCCTCGAACGAGGTGTACGGGAGGATGGGCTGGCGGAGGATGTCCTCCATCATCTGGTTCCAGAGGATGACGCGGCCGGTGGGGGCCTCGGCGATGACGACGCCGACCGGGAGCTGCGTCAGGACGGTGGACAGTCGTGACTCCTCCTGGAGCTGTTCGGTGAGTCGCTGCTGTGCCTCCTGGGCCTGCCGGTGCGTGGTCAGATCATGGAGGACGAGCGTGTACCCGCGTACCCGTCCCCCGGTCCCGTAGAGCGCGGTGATCACCGTGTCCGTCCAGAAGCGGGAGCCATCCTTGCGGACGCGGTAGCCGGCCTCCTCGTGGTGACCCTCGAGCGCCGCGATGCGAAGGGCGCGTCCGGGCCTGTCTCGTGCGACCGCCTCCGGGGGATAGAGGCGTGTGAGCTCCTGGCCGAGTATCTCCTCGGGACTCCAGCCCAGCAGGCGCACGGCGCTCACATTCCACTCCTCGAAGCGGCCCGAGGGATCGAGCGTGCAGAAGGCGTGCTCGTAGGCGGCCTCGGAGAAGAGGCGGAAATGCGTCATCTCGCGCCGGTGCCGCTCCTCCGTGCGCTCGCGCTGGAAGGCCTCGGAGATGAGCGAGGCAACGGCCTCGAGGAAGCGCAGCTCGTCTGGAGGGTAGTGGCGGCGCGTCCGGGTATAGATGCCGAGAACCCCCTCGGGGTGTGCGCCGAGGAGGATGGGCATGCACACGCCGCTGACCGCTCCCTCGGCCAGGACATGGGCGGGGACATGGAGGTGGCTCTTCCCGGCGAAGTCCTCCAGGACGACGGGCTGGCCGGAGAGGAAGGCATACCCCGCGGGCGTGTCCTTTCCTTCCCCGAGACGCGGGTGCTCCTCCTGCTCCTCCTCCACCCACCCGACGCCGGCTCGCGTCTGGAGCTGGTGCTCGTCCTCGGCGGACTGCCCGAGAATCTCCACGAAGTCCACCTGCAGCGTCATGGCCACCCGGCGGGCGAACTCCCGCAGCAGCGCCGGAGTGACCTCCGTCGAAGCCAGCTCCCTCTGGAGGCGGGCGAGCACGGAGTGATGCAGGGTCCGCTTCCGGTCGAGCTCCTCCTGCCGCGCCGCGGTACGTCGGTGGGTCACCAGGAGCAGGAGCGAGAGGAAGATGACGAGGCCCGCGAGGAGTAGTTCGTTCACCTGCATCTGGAACTGGATATCTGCATCATTGTCCGGGGCCGCAGAGCTCCGGGGGATGCGCCAGGTGATGACGAACGAGGCCGGGCAGGCGTGGGGTCGGTGTGTCGCCACGGGGGCCAGCGTATCGAGCCTCCTCCAGGAGTCCGTCCGGTACGCGGGGGAGCGAGCGCTCCAGTCGCATGACTAGCTCGGAGCGTGGCTCCCCTGGGTGGAGGCCTCGCCCTCCACCTCTCGGACGGTCATCACGGGGCAGGGGGCGAGGGTGGCGACCTTCTGGGCGACGCTGCCGAGCATCACTCGGGCAAGCCCGGTTCTGCCGTGGGTCCCCATGACGATCAGGTCATACCCGCGCTCCGCCACGTGGGCGATGGTGTCGGCGGCATGACCGCGCTCGATGTGGGCCTGGAGGGGGACGGGGCTGGCGCGGTAGCGCTCGAGCCATGCATGGAGCTCGCGACCGGCGTGCGTGAGGCCCGTCGTCTCCAGCGAGGCGTCCGCGGCGCCTGGTACGAGGAGCAGGGTGTCCGGAGCGACGTGCCGTGGAGGCACCCAGACGTGGAGCAGGTCTACGGAGGCACCTAGAGGCTCGGCGAGGGCGAGGGCATGCTCGAGGGCATGTCGCGAGTGCTCCGAGAAGTCGATGGGGACGAGGATGCGGCGGACGGTCTGGGCCATGGAGACACCTCTACTCATGACGGACGGGGCGCGCAGCGGGGGGCGTCGGCGATGCTTGCATTTCAGGACACAAGGCCGAGGATGCGCGCCGTCGCGATCACGGGACATCGACCATGGAAAGACGCTCCAACTGGTATGACCACCCTGAGTACTACGAGGCCATCTTCGGCACGGACACGGTGCGGGAGATGGACTTCCTGGATGCGGTGAGCGGCCGCTATGGGACGGGAGGCAAGCTGCTGCTGGAGCCAGCGTGTGGAGCGGGCCGGCTGGTGGAGGAGGCCGTGCGTCGGGGCTACCGGGTGGTGGGCTACGACATCTCGGAGAAGATGCTGGCCCACGCGAAGGGGAGGCTGACGCCGGCGCAGCGGCGGCGGGTGAAGCTGTACCCGTCTCGGATGGAGACGTTCTACCGGCCGGAGCTGGAGGGGCGGGTGGATCTGGCGTTCAACCTGGTGTCCACGTTCCGCTACCTGGATAGCGAGCAGGCGGCGCTGGAGCACCTGGAGGGGACGCGGAGGTTGCTCTCTCCCGAGGGCTTGTACGTGCTGGGCTTCCACCTGACGGACTACGGGCGGGAGCGTCCAGAGCACGAGCGCTGGGTGGCGCAGGTGGGGCAGGACAAGGTGGTGTGCAACACGCACGAGGGCGTGCCGGACCGACGCCTGAGGCGCTCGGCGATGCGCAACCGGCTGCGCATCACGGGGCCGGAGAAGGATCTGCTGATCGAAACGCACTGGTACTTCCGCACGTACGACCTGACCCAGGCGCGCCGTCTGTTCCGTCGAGCGGGGTTCCAGCCGGTAGCGCTCTACGACTTCGACTACCGGGTGGACGAGCCGAGGAAGGGAGCAGGAGACCGACTCGACACCATCTTCGTGCTGAAGAGGATCAACAAAAACCCCTCTCCCTCTGGGAGAGGGACGGGGTGAGGGTGCCGAAAACCTGGGGTTGAACCCTCAATGGACCCCGAGCGGTCGCCGCTCGGCATCCCGAAGCCCCACCAGCACGCTGGAGCCGTCCTCCGTCACCCGCAGCTCTCCATACCGAGCCCCGGTGTAGCGCTCGGCGTGGCCCTCCTGAAAGAAGAAGGACTCCGCGCCGAGGCGGACGCGGCCCCCGCGGACCTTGTAGCGGAGCAGCAGCTCTCCTGGAGCGAGCGGCGCGTCTGGCGCATGTACGCGGACGAAGCGCCCTACACCCTGCTCATCGAGGCGGAGGACGAGCTTCCCTTCCTCCGGACCGTTCCGGCGAGGAACCTCGCGGCTGACGGCGTAGTCGAGCACCATGTAGTCGCCCTGGATGAGCGAGCGCGGATCCACCGGGGCGAGCTCCAGCAGCACCGGCGTGCCGTGGGACAGGACGCGCTCCTTGCGGATGACGAGCACCGCCATCGCCACGACTACCAGGGCGAGGCCGGCGAAGATGACGCGGGCGCGCATCAGGGCACCTCCTCGGCCACGGGGAAGCGGCGGAGGATGAAGAGTCTGAGCCCCAGCAGGACCAGCCCGCTGCCCAGCAGGGCGAGCGACTTGGCCAGCAGGGTGAGCTGGAGGCTGTAGTAGTAGCCCACGCCGAACGTCAGCACGAAGACCACGGCGAGGCCCAGCAGCACCACGTTGCGGCGGTGGAATCCGAGCGCGAGCACTCCGATCGCGGCGATGATGCCAGGCGTCTGGAGGGTGAGGAGGGCCACCAGCACCAGCGCGCCGAGGAGCGTCACTCCCGCGGCGTCCCGGGTCTCGAGTCCCAGCTCCTGGAGGATGCGCCAGGCGGTGTACAGCGTCACCGCGGCGAGCCCCAGGGTGAGCACCCCGGGAGGCAGCTCCGCCGAGGTCTTGTGCGTGAGGTCGTCGTAGACATCGTGGAACCAGGTGCGCAGCAGCAGCGCGAAGAAGAGCGTGGTGATGAACCCGAAGGCGGCGGGAGTCACCAGCTCTCCCCAGCGCCCGTGTTGCAGGCGGCCCTGGTGGAGGAAGAGGAGGTGCGCGAGCACGGTGAGGCCCACCAGGGTGAGCTCCACCAGCACGGCGGGGGCGGAGACGAGGCGCAGCAGCAGCAGCAGCGCGAGGCTGGCCGTGAGCGCGGAGAGGAAGCGCTGGACGAGGTCCGGATAGACGAGGAGGAGCGCGACCTCGAGGACGATGGTGAAGGTCACCGCGGCCTTCTCACTGCCTAGCAGCTCGGCCATTCCGCCAATGGCGAAGAGCTGTCCCGCCAGCCCGGTGGCCAGGGCGAGCTGGGTGAGGAACACGTTGTTCCCCACGTGGCGGAGGAGGGTGGCGCCCCCGCAGAGGAGGAGTCCGATGAAGGCGGCGCCGATGGCACCGCCCGCCGTCACTGCCATGGCGAGGAAGATCAGGAGGAACAGGGCGGCCACCCAGGCACCGAAGCCGGTGAGGATGCGGACGAACCAGGGCGTGCCGGCGGCGGCCTGTTGGCGGGACTCGAGCGCGGCGAGGGCTCTCGCCTCGGCCTCGGGGGGCAGGGCTTCTTCCGCCTGGAGCCCGGTGATGACGGCTCTCAGCGAGGGCTTGAGCGCCATGGCTAGGTCTCCTCCGGGCCACGCGCCTCGGCGCGCAGCCACCAGGCCGTGAGTCCCACCTCGCCGATGATGAACAGGGCCATCAGGAAGAAGACGAGCAGATCGTCCATGGTGTCGAAGAGCAGGCGTCCCACGAAGGTGGTGAGCAGGACCATCACGGCCATGGCGTCCAGGGTGAGCAGGAAGAGATCGGGGCGCACCGCGCGATGGAAGCGCCAGGCCGCGCCCATCACGGCCACGAGCAGGACGAGGCCCGCGATGCTCGCGGCATCCGCGTCCTCCGGTTCGATCACCATGCTCTCTCCGAGGGTGGCGAGCGGGAACAGCGTCATCACCGCCAGCACCCGGGGTAGCCACCGGTCACGCAGCCAGGGGACGCCGCGCCAGGAGAGGAACTCGTGCGTGGCCCAGGCGACTCCGTTCACCAGGGCGAGGGTGAGGAGGAGCGTGGTGGGCTCTCCGTCGAGCACCTGGGCCCAGAAGAGGCCGAGGCCGGTGTCGACGAGCAGGAGCAGCAGCAGCCAGAGAGGGCTGAAGCGCGCGAGCACCACCCACGGGAGGATGAGGGCGCCCCAGCCGAGGAACAGCTCATAGGGGTCCGCGCCCGTCTGGTAGGCCTGCCCGTAGACGGCGAGCAGCGGCCCCACCAGCACCGCCGCGAAGAGGAGGGCGAACTGGCCGGCGAGCCCTTCACCCAGGCGCCAGGCGGCGACGGCCGAGGCTGCGATGGCCGCGAGCAGCAGCCCCATCTTCCCGAAGCGGTGCAGGGCCGCCCAGTTGTAGGCGAAGAAGTAGATGGTGCCCGAGAGCACAAGCAGGGCGCCGAAGCCCAGCAGCACGGTGGACAGGAAGCGCCGCCACGCGGGGCGCTCCGGGGTGGCCACCGCGAGCCGTAGGGCGCGCTCCAGTGCTTCCGGTGTCAGGACCCCGGCGTCGGCGAGCATCCGCAGTCGCTCGGGGGTCGCGGGGAGATCCAGCAGCTCATGACTCACGGCGGGACACGCTAGCGGACTCCGCATCCCCCATCCATCATTCCAGCTATTCAGGATATTCAAGAAAAATGAAGAATGAAGGAGGAGCCTCGCATCCAGGTGGAATGTTGGGAGCTCTGCACTGTTGAGCCACGCACCTACATCACCCTAGTCTGCCCGCCTCCGCAGGGACGGTGAGAGAGACCATGAACACGGACATCCGGGCGCTGACAGAGCGCGTCCAGCAGGAGAGCAGCTTCGTCGAGCTCCTCAACAAGGAGGTCGGCAAGGTCATCGTCGGCCAGCGTTACATGCTGGAGCGCATCCTCATCGGGCTCTTGTGCAACGGCCACGTCCTCCTCGAGGGCGTTCCAGGCCTGGCCAAGACGCTCACGGTGCGCACCATCGCCGACAGCCTCAGCGCGTCCTTCATGCGCATCCAGTTCACGCCGGACCTCCTCCCGGCGGATGTGGTGGGGACGATGATCTACAACCAGCAGGCGGGGCAGTTCACCGTCCGCAAGGGCCCCATCTTCGCCAACGTGGTGCTCGCGGATGAAATCAACCGCGCCCCGGCGAAGGTGCAGTCGGCGCTGCTGGAGGCCATGGCCGAGCGGCAGGTGACCATCGGCGACCAGACCTTCTCGCTGCCCTCGCCCTTCCTGGTGCTGGCCACCCAGAACCCCATCGAGCAGGAGGGCACCTACCCGCTGCCCGAGGCCCAGGTGGACCGCTTCATGCTCAAGGTGAAGGTGGGCTACCCGACGCGCGAGGAGGAGAAGGTCATCATGGACCGCATGAGTGGCGGCTCCAGCCCGCGCGCCGAGCGGGTGATTGCCCTGGAGCAGCTCGTGCGCGCCCGCGAACTCGTCCATCAAATCTACATGGACGAGAAGGTGAAGGACTACATCCTCAACGTGGTCTTCGCCACGCGCGAGCCGGGGCGCTACGGCCTGAAGGATCAGGCGGACTACATCCAGTTCGGGGCGAGCCCTCGCGCCACCATCGCGCTGAGTCAGGCGGCTCGGGCCCACGCCTTCCTGCGCCACCGAGGCTTCGTCACTCCGGAGGACGTGAAGGCCGTGGCCTTCGATGTGATGCGTCACCGCATCAGCCTCACCTACGAGGCCGAGGCGGAGGAACTCACCACCGAGAAGCTCATCCAGCGCGTCTTCGACCGTGTCGAGGTGCCGTAGGCAGGGGGCTCGCCGTGCTGGCCAGGGACGTCATCCGCCGAATCCGCAAGTTGGAGATCCGCACCCGCAAGGTGGTGGCGGACATGCTCGCGGGTCAGTACCACTCGGTCTTCAAGGGCCGGGGCATGGCCTTCTCCGAGGTCCGTCAGTACCAGCCCGGTGACGAGATTCGCGTCATCGACTGGAACGTGACGGCCCGGATGAACGAGGCCTACGTCAAGGTCTTCACCGAGGAGCGCGAGCTCACGGTGATGCTCGTGGTGGACGTGTCGGCCTCGAAGGAGTTCGGCTCGCGCGAGCGCTCCAAGGGGGAGGTGGCCGCGGAGGTGGCCGCTCAAATCGCCTTCAGCGCCATCGCCAACAACGATCGGGTGGGGCTCATCCTCTTCTCGGATCGGGTGGAGAAGGTGGTGCCGCCGCGCAAGGGCCGCACGCACGTGATGCGGCTGGTGAGCGACATCCTCACCTTCCAGCCCGAGGGGCGGGGGACGGACCTGGCCGTGGGCCTCACCTATCTGAACCGGGTGGCCCGCCGGAAGACGGTGACGTTCCTCATCTCGGACTTCCTCGCCGAGGGCTACGAGCAGCCGCTGCGTCTGGTGGGCCGCAAGCACGATCTGGTGCCGGTGGTGATCGCGGATCCGCTGGAGCAGGCGCTGCCGGGCATGGGGCTGGTGGAGATGGAGGATCCGGAGACGGGCGAGCGCTTCGTGGTGGACACGAGCGATCCACGTGTCCGGAGCCGGTTCGCCCGCGCCATGCAGGAGCAGCGCGACGCGCGGCGCAGGCTGTTCAAGAAGCTGGAGCTGGACAGCGTGGAGTTGGGCACCTCGGAGGACCATGGCATGGCGCTGGTGCGCTTCTTCCGCGCGCGGGCCCGGAGGTTGGCGGCATGAGGTGGCTGGGAGTCCTCGCTCTGCTGTGCGTGCTGCCGGCCTTCGCCCAGGCCCCGTCCGAGACGGTGCCCGAGGTGGAGCCCTCGGGCCTCCAGGCCCGCGTGGTGCCGGAGCAGGTGCGGCTCGGCGAGCCCTTTGTCTATGAGCTGGTCCTCACCCACCCGCCGGAGCACCGCTACGAGCTGGCGTTGCCCGCGGACCTGGGGGACTTCTCGGTGCTGTCCCAGACGCGCCACCGCGAGGACGCGAAGGGTCGCTCCGTCACCACCTTCGGGCTGAAGATGGCCGCCTTCAACCTCGGGACGCTGACGCTGCCGGAGGTGCCCTTCACGGTGGCTACCCCTGATGGCCCGATGCGCTTCGTGGCCCCGGGTCGCACCCTCGAGGTGGCCTCCACCCTGCCCCCGGACGCGGAGTCCGAGGGCGCGAACCTCGCGGATATCCAACCGCCCACCGAGGTGGCCGTCCGCTCCTGGGACATGGTGTGGTGGCTGCTGCTCGTGTCGCGTGTCGTGGCGCTCGTCGCTGGCCTGACGCTGCTGGTGAGGGAGCGACTCGCGCACGCGCGGCGGCAGGTGGTGGCGCCGCCCGAGCCCTTGAATGTGCGCACCCGCCGCTCGCTCGACGCCCTGAAGGCGGAGGACCTGCCGGACACGGGCAAGGTGAAGGAGTTCTACTTCCGGCTCTCGGAAGTCCTCCGAGGCTACCTGGGCGAGCGTTACGGCTTCGACGCCCTGGAATGCACCAGCTCGGAGCTGATGGTTCAGCTCCGCCGCATGTCCACCCCCGGCCTGCCGGAGGAGGAGCTGATGCGCTTCATCTCCGAGTCGGACATGGTGAAGTACGCTCGGGCCGAGGTGTCGGCGCAGACATGCGCCGCCGCGCTCGCGTTCGGCTACGAGCTTCTGGACAAGACC
>QKJM01000222.1 GCA_003249315.1 Archangium sp. | reverse complement strand
CTGCCACTCCTGCAGCACGCCATCGCCGTGTTGCAAGCGCAGGTCCCAAACCACCCACTTCTCGCTGCACTCCAGAACCTCTTCTCCGGCCCGAGAGTAAGCCCGCCTGCCCTCGCGAACCTCGCACTCAGAACTCGAAAGGAAGGAGGTTCGCTTCCCGATGAGTTGGTCGAGGGTCTCCGCGCCCTCCGCGCTGCCGGCGCTCCCCATGACGCCGTCGCGGATTTCCTCGAACAGGTTGCGCGAGGCGGTCCCCTTCCTCCTGTTCCAGAGGGTCTCCCTGAAGATGCGGCAAGCTTTGTCGCCTCTGTACGAGAGGCGGCGGAAAAGGAGGCGGTGCCGGCGTAGCTCGGTCTTGCCGCACTACCATCCGGCATTGATGCCAGCCACCGCCCTACCCGCTCATCGCCCCTTGTACTGGGGCTTCCGCTTCTCCGCGAAGGCCTTGAGGCCTTCCAACCGGTCCTCGGTGGCGAGCACCTTCTCGTAGTGCCGCAGCTCCAGCGCCAGCGCGTCGTCCAGTTCCTGCGACAGGCCCTCGTCGATCGCGTGCTTCGCCGTCGCCACCGCGATCGGCGCGTTCTCCACGATGCTCTCCGCCAGCATGTACGCCGTCTCCACCAGGTGACCCTCCGGCGCCAGCCGGTTCACCAGCCCGATGCTGAACGCCTCCGCCGCATTCAGCCTCCTCCCCGTCAGGATCAGATCCTTATTGAGATCGATGTGGATGTCCCCATCGAAGGGAAGACGTGCGCTGGAACGAAGGAGGGCCTTCCGGACGCACTCACCCAGGGCGATGCCGGAGAAGTGGCGGTGTCCCGGCTCGGGCTGCTCCTCCTGTCCGGTCGTCGCGGCGGTGATGCGCGCGAAGGGCTCGGCCTTGCGGCGTCGCGCCTCCGCCTCGCGCTCCAGGAGGAAGCACACACCCGCTTCGCCCGGCATCAGCCCCACCGGCTGCGCTTCGGTCTTCAGCCGCCGCTCCCGCGACAAACGCCCAAGGGGCAGCGGAGTGAGGTACGAATCCACCGCCACGACGAGCAGTCGCTCCAGCCTGCCCTCGGCAAGCAACCGCAACCCTTGCTCCAGGGCCACCGCCACCCCGGAGTGCCCCACCGCCACTCCCTCCGTCAGGCGCTCGGGCACGGCCAGCTCGAACTCATCGAGGAGAGGTCGGAGGGTGAGGTCCACGAGTTGCCCGACCTCCCCCTCGCCCACCGGCAGCAGATCCTCCGGAACGGGGAAGACCCCCACGAGACCCGTCCGCGCCCAGAAGCGGGAGTCCTCGGCCCGAGGAGCCCCGGGTGCCTCCAGCAGGTCCTCCAAGCACCCCCGCGCCAGGCGCAGCCAGCGCCCCACGAGGTTGAAGCCCTCCGTGTAGCCTTTGAGCGGGTGGCCCACCAGGCCCACCTCCTCCTGCGTCTCCTCGTCCACGACGCGGAAGTAGCCCAGCTTCCGGGGCCTGCTGATGCGCGCCCGGATGGCGGCGCAGGCCGCGAGCGCACCGCGCCCCACCGAGGTCACCGCGCCCATTCCCGTAATCACCGCCGTCATGCGCTCATGTACCGTGCAAAGGGTCCCATCTGGAACCGGACGGCGACCCGGGTCGCAGCATGGATCGAAGCGCGCTGCTCCCAGCTCCAGGCTCTGGGCTCCACCTGGAAGGCGCCTCGTGTCCTCACGGCCAGCTCCCACGCCAGGCCGGAGCGTCGACGCATGGGCGCCCCTTCCAGGGCGGCGAGCAGGGTCTCTTGGGAGCACGGTCGTCCGAGCAGATAGCGGCCCTCGGTCGAGAGGCGCGGCCTCATGGCCTTCCACCACTCCTCGATGGCTTCGAGGCGAGCCGTGCCCTTCAGCGCCGCCGGACCGGGAAACACCGCACCCTCCTCGACCTCATCCGACGTCTCTTCCTCCTCGGCGTCCTCCGCTGAGGGCGCCAGCAGCTTCTCCAAGGGCAGCCCACTCACGAACGCCAGGGGCTCGGCCGCGGCGGATTCACCTTCGCGCAACAGCGACAGGAGCAGCTCGATGGCCGCCGACCTTCCGCTGAATCCCAACGCCCAGAGCCCCTCCGCGCGAAGCTCCGTCCGGGCGAGCAGTCCACTGATCAGCGGCAGCACCTCGGCCTCGCCCCCCGTTGCCAGCGCCAGGAGGGCCTGTCGCGGCCGAGGCTCCCCCTGCTCGATGACCCGGCGGCAGCAATGCCACGCATGTCGATGGCCGATGATGCACCCGGTCTCGATAGCAGCATCCCGCACCAAGGGCTCCCTGTGTGAGAGGCCCCGGCCCACCAGTTCCAGGGCGATGTCGCGCTCCACGAAGCGCGCTGCTCGGAGCGCCGCCGCGAGGAGCGCGGGCTCGTGGGAGGTACGCGCGGAAGAGAGGAGCGCTCCCGCTTCTACGCGACGAAGTGCCAGCGCCTCCAGCACCAGGGCTTGCACGGGCGTGTCCCACTTCGGGAAGCCCTCCCGCAGCGCGACCTCCACCGTCGCGCGAGGGCTCAGCGCGACACCTCCGAGCAGGGCGGCGGGCTGCTCCGTTTCAGGGAGCGCGGCGAGCACCGCCTCGGTCCAGTCCCGGGTCTCCGATGCCAGCAGGGCGAGGGCCGCCACGGCCACCTCTCCAGGCTGGCCCTCCGCGAGCGCAGGTAGCAGTAGACGCTCCGCGGCTCGCGGGCCCGCATGCAGCAGTCCTTCCAGGTGCGCCACCAGCCGATACTCATCGCCTTCCGCGACATCGGCCAGGAGCAGGTCCGGTGCCCGCAACGAGCGCTCGCGCTGCATCCAGAGAAAGGCCGCCTCCTGAAAGTGCTCCTCGACGACGTCCCAGAGAACGGGGCGGGAAGCCTCCGAGGCCGAGCTGCTGGGGGAAGGCACGGGGGACACGGGTCCGCTCACTTGCCGCTGCTGAGGGGCAGCTCCGCCCAGAAGATGTTGCTGAAGTTCCGGGCCTTGAACTCTCGCGCCAGCTCCAGCCCGACGACGTAGGAGGTGGGATCCCGGTGGATACGGAAGAACTGAGGCGCGTCCTTCATCTTCTTCCGGTCGAGCACGAGCTTGTCGATACCGATGATCTCATCCGGTTCCTCATCATCCCACTCGATGACGCTCTCCTTGAAGTCGATGCAATCGAAAGTACCAATGGGATTGATGATGAAGTAGTCCCGGCTGTGGACGCGCTTGCGGTGGTCGTAGAGCGTGAACGGCAGGTACTCGATTTCGTTCTTGCAGTGTTTCTCCAGCGCCTCCTTGAAGTCGCGCGAGCCGATGATGATGTTGCGGCTGTTGCCCAGGAGCGGCGACAGCTTGATGCCGGGGTTCTCCCGGTTCATGAAGATCTTCGCATCCTTCGGGAAGTCCTCGCCGAATCGAGAGCCCAGAGCGGCTCCTACGGACTGGGGCGCGAACCCATCTATGACGTTGTCGAGGAAACAGAGGCTGTCGTCATCCGGATCGCCCATACAGCTCAGGCTGAAAAAGCGCATATCGTTCATGGGTTGATCATCCAGAAATCCGCGATGCGGATACTCAGATGTCGTCGTAATTGGCCTTCTTCTTGGTGGATATCTTCTGGAAGCTGGAGGCCGGCATGTCGTCGACGGCCCGACTCCGCCCCGTGTCCTTCATCTTTTCGCCCGCCTCGACGATCTTCGGATACAGATCCTTGGAGATCTTCTCGATCTTCTTCCGGCATCTCCTGTACTTCGGCAGCTTGCCCTTGCACTTCATCACTTCATTCGTCAAGGGCCCGAAGACCTTGTCAAGCAGCGTACGAACGTTCTTGCTGTAGCACTTGTGGGAGCGGGTCGTCCGGGTCTTCCGGTGACGGGGCAGGCTCAGTGCCAGGGACACCTTCTTATCCATGGGCAGGATGATCATGTTGGACTTGTCGTTGAGATTGTAACCCTCCCCCATCAGCCCGCCACGCACCATCAGGATGATCTTCCCCTCAAGTTCCTGATCCTTCCCCACGTTCCGAATGGCCCCACGCAGCTCGCTGTTGGGCACGATGTGGTGGGACTCATGCCAGTAGGGCGTGCTGGAGTTGGTCCGGAAGTTCTTCATCAACCTCTTCTTCCGGTTCCTGAACTCGTGCGCGAGGTCCCACTCGCCCTCCTTGGGTGGCCGGGTCCGCCTCGAGATGAACCAGAAGGTCTCCATGAGGAAGCTCTTCTTGCGGACCTCCACGCTCAGGGGCTCATAGGCGGGCCAGTCGTACAGCCCCTTGTCGGACAGGGCGCGCTGGTAGCTCTGCCACTTGTGGCTGCATGGGTCATTCGCCTTGTACCGCTGGTGGCGGTTGAGACAGCCCTTGCCACCCTCGGAGAAGTGCTTCCCTGGCAGGTTCTTGATGTCCCACGTGTGCTGATCGGCCGACATGCGAATCTCGCCCCGACTCGTCTTCAGTTGATCTGGACCTTGCTGCCCTTGATGCGCTGCACCTCGTCCGCCTCGGTGCGGATGTTGACTCCGCGCAGCAGCACCTGGCCGTCCCGGCGCAGCGTGAGCGTCGCCTTGCCGCACCGGAGTACCACCTCGTCGCGTCCCTCGATGACCACCTTCCGGCCATCCACCCGGGCCTCCTTCGGCACATCCTCCAAGGAGCGCTCGAGCACCGCATCGATCAGGGGCGTGCTGCTCGGCACTTGGAGCAGCCCCACCAGCAGCGGCAGGGATGGGTCACCATTCTCGAACAGCAGGATGGCACCCTGCCGCTGAGCAGCGGCATGCGCGAGCGCCTCCGCATCCAGCGACGCCCGGGCGGAGAGAGGACCCGCTCGATTACCTGCGAAGTCCACCAGGGCCGTCCCATCCGGCGCAAGCCCCACTACCTGGCCCACCCTCGGCTCCACGATGCGCTCCTGCATCATGGGTAGCGTCGGTTTACATCCTGAATCCGAGGAACTCATGATCCCCCCCCGATAGCTCGTCTAGCGTTTCTCGCCACAGCAGTCGCATTCATCCTGGGCCGCCTTGCCCAGGGCGATGACAGGCGGCTGCATGACCGGTGAGGGAGGCGTGTTCTTGTCGTTGTGGAGCATCAGATCGAACGCCCGCGCGACGTGCTTGCCTTCGATCATCACATCGAACGAGTAGTTGACGAACTCCGCCTTGCCCTTGGTCTTCCCGGAGGCCACTCCGCCGCCGGCCGTACCCGCCTCGTCGCCCGTGCTGGTGCTGAAGTTCGAGTCCTCCAGGCACACCGGCTTACCATCCGCCGAAACCTTCTTGCTCCCCTTCGCCGTGTCGGAGGACTTCGCGATGTTGGGGTAGGGAATCGGAATGGGGCCTCCGGGACTGGGCGTCTTGCAGACGTCGGGGAAGGCCACGGTGATGCCGTTGCTATCCTCCTTCACCACCGAGAGCTTGTTGACACCCACTGTGTTCGGCATGGTCCACCTCCAAAGGAGCTCCTCACCGCCCCTTGTACTGGGGCTTCCGCTTCTCCGCGAAGGCCTTGAGGCCCTCCAGCCGGTCCTCCGTGGCAAGCACCTTCTCGTAGTGCCGCAGCTCCAGCGCCAGCGCGTCATCCATTTCCAGCGACAGGCCCTCGTCGATCGCGTGCTTCGCCGTCGCCACCGCGATCGGTGCGTTCTCCACGATGCTCTCCGCCAGCATGTACGCCGTCTCCACCAGGTGACCCTCCGGCGCCAGCCGGTTCACCAGCCCGATGCTGAACGCCTCCGCCGCGTTCAGCCTCCTCCCCGTCAGGATCAGATCCTTCGCCCTCCCTGGCCCCACCAGCCTCGTCAGCCGCTGCGTCCCTCCCCCTCCCGGGATGATCCCCAGCTTCACCTCCGTCAGCCCCAGCTCCGCCGCCGGCGCCGCCACCCTCATGTCACACGAGAGCGCCAGCTCCGTCCCTCCTCCGAACGCCGCCCCGTTGATCGCCGCGATGAACACGCAGTCGCTCTTCTCGATCGCTCGGAACGTCCTCCTCAACCCGTCCAGGAACGCCCTCACCTCCTCCTCGCTCATCGAGGCGCGCTCCTTCAGATCCGCCCCCGCGCAGAACGCCTTGTCCCCCGCCCCCGTCACCACCACCGCCCTCGTGTCGTGCCCGCTCGACACTCTCCCCACCATCTCCTCCAGCTCCTTCAGCATCGCCCGGCTGATGGCGTTCCGCCTCCCCTCACCGTCGATGGTCCAGATCTCGATGGGTCCTCGTGCGTCGACCTTGAACTCCGCCATGTGCGCTCCCTCGCCCGGTACCATTCCGGGCCTGCTCGGCCTCCAGCCTGCGGCGACTCTCCGAGCCTGACAAGGTCGAAACGGTTAGAGTCTCCTCGATGCGCTCTCCATTGCACCGCGCCCTCGGCCCCTGGCTTCCCCTCCTCGGAATCCTCGCGATCGTGCCCCTCGAGGCCCTCGCCCGCGGCGGCGGCGGCGAGCACTATTCCTCCGGTCGCGACTCCGGCGGCGATGGCGGCGGCGGTGGCATCCCCATCGAGATCATCTACCTCCTCGTCCGGCTCACCTTCCGCTATCCCCACATCATGCTTCCCCTGATGGGGATTGGTGCCTTCCTCTGGTACCGCCACCACCGCGACACCAACCCCACCGGCACCACCCAGCGCGCCTTCCAGCAGCGCGAGGCCGAGCGCCGCACCCGCTCCTCTCCCCAGGACGTCCAGGCCTGGGTCTCCGCCCTCCGCGACAAGGATCCCTCCTTCGAGCTCCAGCCCCTGCTCGACAAGGTGCGCACCCTCTTCCTCTCGCTCCAGGACGCCTGGTTCCAGCGCGACATGTCCCCCGTCCGCCCCTTCCTCTCGGACGCCACCTTCCAGCGCTTCCAGGTTCAGCTCCGACTCCTCCACGCCCAGGGCGTTCGCGACGCCATCACCGATATCGAAGTGTTGGATCTGCAACTCCTCGGGCTCGAGCAGAGCCAGTGGTTCGACAGCCTCCACGTCCGCGTCCACGCCCGCATGCGTGACACCGATGTCCACGCCTCCGCCTCGGACGCCGACGCCATCGCCGCCGCGAAGCGCGCCCCCCTCGAGTCCTTCACCGAGGTGTGGACCTTCGTCCGCAAGCCCGGCGCCCAGACGCGCATCGGTCAGGATCTCTTCCAGGGCAAGTGCCCCAACTGCGGTGCCCCCTACTCCGGCGGCGCCTCCAACCGCTGCGAGTACTGCGACGCCATCGTCAACTCCGGCAACTACGACTGGGTCCTCTCGGAGATCACCCAGGGCATCGAGCACGCCCGCTACCAACCCTCCCGCGTCCGCGGCCTCTCCGAGGCCCGCAAGGTCGATCCCGCCCTCAACCTGGAGGTCCTCGAGGATCGCGCCTCGCTCCTCTTCTGGAAGTGGGTGGACGCCCAGAGCCGCGGCACCACCGCTCAGCTCCACAAGGTCGCCCATGCCGACGCCCTCGACCGCCTGGAGGGGGATCTCTCGTCCCTGCGTCAGCAGCACCGCCGCAAGGTGTTCCTCGAGTGCGCCGTCGGCGCCGTCGGCACCCGCCCCTTCGAGCTCCACCCCGAAGGACTCGATCGCGCCCACGTGGAGATCCGCTGGAGCGCTCGCATGGGCACCGGCCCCGAGGGAGAGCAGGCCCCGTCCCTCCCCACCATCCCCATGCGCCAGGTCTTCACGCTCGTCCGCAAGCACGGGGCTCACACCAGCACCGACAACGGCATGTCCACACACCGTTGCCCCTCGTGCCATGCGCCTCTCAGTGACTCCGCCTCCGTCACCTGCGACTTCTGCGGCACCTCGCTCGGCAGCGGCGAGGCCGACTGGGTGCTCCTCTCCGTCCAGTCCTTCGAGGAATGGAACGCACACGAGAACTCGCACTTCGACCACTCCACCTATAGGCGCAATGTCATGCGCGGCGGCGGCGGCCTGAGTGAGGTGCTGGGCGAGCAGGCTCCCGTGGCCTCCTCTTCCGGCTCAGGATCCAGCTCCGGTGACGAGGTGATCGCCGATCCCCAGGAGCGTCAGCGCCTCCTCTATATGATGGCCGCTCTCGCTTCCGCCGATGGCTCCATCGATCCCGCCGAGCGCAAGCTCCTCGAGCTCTGCGCCCACCGCTGGGGCGTCCCCTGGAACAATGTCCAGATGGCCCTCAACGCCGGGCCCCAGCTCTTTACCCGCCTCGTCCCTCACGGCTCTCCCGCCGCAGAGGTCTTCCTCCGCAACCTCGTCGAGATGGCCCTCGTCGATGGGCGGATCGATCGCAAGGAGCGCCGCATGCTCGAGTTCGCCGCCGGGCACCTCGGTATGCGCGAGAAGCTTCAGGAGATGATTCGCGGGCGGTGACTCGGGTGGGGGGGTAGGCGGATCTCGGGGTGGAACCTGGGGGACGTGGCACCCTCACCCCGTCCCTCTCCCAGAGGGAGAGGGGTTTTGTTTTGTTCTCAAGTCTGGGCTCGGCGGCTTTCCTTCTTCGCTCGCTCGCCCAGCGCCGCCTGCAGGTACTTGCCCGCCAGCTTGCGGCCGATCAGCTCCTGCGCCAGCTCTCCCGCCGCCACCAGCTTGTCGAGATCGATCCCCGTCTGCACTCCCATCCCGTGCAGCATGTAGACCACGTCCTCCGTCGCCAGGTTGCCCGCCGCTCCCGGTGCGTAGGGGCAACCCCCCAGCCCACCGATGCTCGCGTCCAGCGTCGTCACGCCCTTCCCCAGGCCCACCAGCGTGTTCGCCAGCGCCGTCCCCCGCGTGTCATGCAGGTGCAGCGCCAGCTTCTCCACCGGGATGTATTCCAACAGCGCGTCGAGGATCTGCTCCGTCTGCCTCGGCGTCCCCACTCCGATGGTGTCGCCCAGGCTCAACTGGTAGAGGCCTCCGTCCACCAACTGGCGGCTGATCTCCACCACCCGCTCCACCGGCACCTCCCCCTCGTACGGGCAGCCCCATACCGTGGACAGGTAGCCTCGCACCCGCATCCCCGCCTTCAGCGCCGCCTCGGTCACTTCCCGCGCCGTCGCGATCGCCTCCGCGATGCTCTTGTTGATGTTCTTCTTCGAGTGCGCCTCGGACGCCGAGATGAAGACCGCCGCCTCCTCCAGCCCCGCCGCCTTCGCCCTCTCCAGCCCCTTCAGGTTCGGCACCAGCGCGGAGAACGTCACGCCCTCCCGCCTGCCCACCAGCCGGAGCAGCTCCTCCGCGTCCGCCAACTGCGGTATCCACTTCGGCGACACGAAGGACGTCACCTCGATGCGCTTCTCCCCCGAGGCCACCAGCGCGTCGATCAGCCGCGCCTTGTCTCGCACCGGTAGCGTGCGCAGCTCGTTCTGCAGGCCGTCTCGCGGGCCGACCTCGTAGATGTCGACCCGCTCTGGCAGCCTCCCGAGCAACCCTCCTACTCCCGTCCCTGAATGTTGGTTCGAATCCACTGAACGATGTCCTGCGTCGAGCTCCCCGGCGTGAAGATCTCCGACACCCCCAGGCCCTTCAGCTTCGGAATGTC
>QKJM01001026.1 GCA_003249315.1 Archangium sp. | reverse complement strand
AGCGAGAGGTAGCGGTCGAAGTAGCTTCGTCCTTCCTCGTCCCCCACCTCCGCCCGCTGAGCCCACGCCAGGCTCCTCTCCGCCAGCGCTCGCGCTTCTCCGGGCTCCCAGCCCCGCAGCCACTCCTTCTCCCGCTCCAGTCGCGCCTCCAGCGCCCGCTTCACCTCCGCCAGCACCCGAGGTCGCAGCGCCTCCACATCCCTCACGCGCACACAGGCGTACGCCGGACCTCCGCTCTCCTCATGCGCCTCGCACGCCTCGTAGTCGAAGGCTCCCACCTCCGCCGCGTCGCCGAAGAGTTGCTCCGCCACCTCCGCTCGCGAGGCGTGCGCGGAAACCCACAGCATCTCCGGCTGCTCCGCGTCCACCCGCGGCGCCAGCGCCTCCACCGACGCGGCCAGCCACTCGGGCTTCTCGCCTGCCTCTTCTTCCCCCGCCTCCTCCTCGGCGAGGGCGTCCTCTCCTGGCGGAAACTCCTCCTCGAAGGCTCTCGCCAGCGCCCGCTGCCGCGCCTGTTCCTCTCCCTCCACCAGCCGCCACTTCCTCTCCAGCGCCGGCTTCCCCTCGTGCCTCCACCCCCACGCGTACCTCACCTCCACCCACGCCTCCTCGCCCTCCACCTCCTCCGGCAATACCACCTCCACCTCCTCCCGCCCGGGCTCCCCGCTCACAACCCTCGGCGGTACTCGCGGCCCCTCCTCCTGCACTCTCAGCCGCTCATCCTCTCCCCAGCCCAGGTGGCACGCCGCCACCACCTCCCCGCCCACCTTCACCTCCAGCCGCCCCGGTTCCTCCACGCGCAGCCTCAGCACCCCGCCCGCCCTCACCTCCCCCGCGTCCTCCACTCGCGCGGGCTCCGTCAACGACAGCCTCACCCCCACCACACCCGGGGCCTCGTCCGCCGCGCTCACGCTCGCCCACAGCACAAACGCCACCGCCAGCAGCGCTCCGTACCGTGGCCCCCTCACGAGCGCCTCCTGGCACAACCCCGAACCACGCGAGAGGAGGGAACACGAGGTTCATGTCCCTCCCTCGCATGGCCGGTCATCACGGCAGGCAGATACCGCCGCCCGTGCCGTCGTTGTAGCAGGTGTAATCGACGCGGCAGGAGCCCTGTCCCCCGATGCCGGTGCAGGTGGTCAGGCACAGAGCCGAGTTGCCGCTGTTGAAGGTGTAGCAGGTGGAACCCGACGGACAGGAACTCGAGAGACAGTCCTGGGTGCAGTAACCCCCCGAGACGCTGGTGTCGCAGTAGAGCGCTCCGCCCCCGCAGTCGTTGTCGACGGTGCAGGGCTCGCCCACCGAGGACGTGGGCTGCTCGTTCCCCTCCCCCTGGAAGGGCAGCAGGGTGAAGCTGATGTCGCTCACCGTCTGCAGCGCCTGCAACTCGATGGGCTCCAGGTTGGTGGGGTCGCGCCAGAAGCCCACCCGCTCGCCATCCTCGAAGAACTCCCCGTCCCCGTCCTCGTCGATGGTGGCCAACGCGTAGTACGTGCCCGACGGGAGTTGCAGGCTGTACTGGTAGCCGCTCGACGCCGGCACCATCGCCACCGCGTCCTCATCCACCTGCCACTCGCCCAAGAGGTCCTGGTAGGCGAAGGCGATGACGGCATCCTTGTCCAGGACGGAGCCCACGCGGAACTTCACCAGCACCTGGAAGCTCTGCCCGTTGTCTCCCGCGATGGTCAACTGGGCCGAGTAGTCTCCACTGGAGAAGCCCGCGCCGTTGAAGGCCACCGCCAGCGAGCTCGAGCCATAGGCCGGCACACTCAGCGTGGCGCCACCGGGGAAGGACAGCGCGCCCTTGTTCGTCCCCTGCGTCGTGGCCGTCACCTGGAGCGTGCCGCCGCCCACGTTGCGCACCACGATCTGCTGGGTGCCAGACTCATAGAAGGAGAGCTGGGTGCTGCCCACGCTGAGCCGGGAAGGAGCGCTGGGGTCCCCGGAACCTCCCTTGGCCTGGAGCACGGCAGCCTGGGCGTTGACGAGGCCCGCACCGCAGCCCTCGGAGCACTTGAAGCCCGGATCGGCCGTGTCCTTGAGGATGCTCTCCACCTCGGCGAACGAGATGGAGGGCTTGACCGAGGCCATCAGCGCCACGATGCCAGCCACGTGCGGAGCGGCCATGCTGGTGCCGTTGTGGAAACCATAGCCAGCCGTCTTGTTGTCGTTGAGCCAGGTGGACAGCACGCCGTCCGGGTAGCCATCCCCGTTGAGGTCCTCGCTCAGCTCTCCGCCCGTGGCCATCACGTCCACGTTCGGGCCGAAGTTGGAGAAGCTGCTGCGCTTGCCGCTGAAGCGGGTCGAGCCCACGCAGATGACCTGGTTCTGGTTGCAGGGAAAGGTGCCGGAAGCGTTGGCGTTGTCGTTGCCCGCGGCGATGACGAAGATGGCGCCCTTCTGCACGCCGGCGTCGATGACCTCCTGGATGACCGGCGAGGGGCTGCTCGAGCCCCCGAGGCTCATGTTGATGACCTTCGCGGGATTGGGGTTGTCCGACACGCCAGGGACGCTGAGGCCGATGGCCCAGTTCATGCCGGCCGCGATGTCGGCGAGCGAGCCACCGTTCTTGCCCAGCACGCGCACCGGCAGCAGCTTGCCGGCCCAGGTGACGCCCGCCACGCCCGTGCCGTTGTTCGTCGCCGCGCCGATGGTGCCCGCCACGTGCGAGCCGTGCCACGAGGAGCCCCCGTTGGGCATGTCCCCACCCTTGTCGGTCGGGTCCGAATCCCGGCCGTTGCCGTCCCCGGCGTTCGTCGAGTCGGAGATCATGTCGTAGCCGGGAATGACACGACCATTGAGGTCCGGGTGGTCGACGATGCCAGTGTCCAGCACCGCGGTGACCACGTCGGCCGAGCCCGTGGTGATGTCCCAGGCGGCCGGCAGGTTCATCACCGGGTAGTGCCACTGGCGCGAGTACAGCGTGTCGTCGGGCACGGAGAGGGCCTGGACGCGGACGTTCTTCGCGGCATAGCGGACGCCGGGCAGCTTCTTCACCTTCTCGACGAGGTCGCCGGTCTCCTCGCGCATCAGGGAGCGCTTCTCCAGGGACTCGTAGCCGATGACGTGCAGGTGCTCGCTGATGTAGCCCTTGTGTACCGCGCGGTAGCCGGGCAGGTGGGCCCGGGCGAGGGCGGCCTGCTCGGGGACTCTGGCCTCCTCGAAGCGGATGATGACGTCACCCGGAATGGTGGCGTCCTCCTCCGTCTGCTTCGCCACGAGCCCTGCCCGCACCGCCGTCTGCTTCGCGGCGAGGGCACTGGAGAGTGCCTCCGAGAGCGTGCGAGCGCCGATCTCCCGCACCAGCGCGGGAGAGACGCCCTGCCCCGGCGAAGACAGCGTGCGGAACGGCGTCAGTACCCCCTCGACCGTGCCCTTGGTGGGATCAGGCGAGGGATCCACTGGCTCCTCGATGACACAGGCCGACAGTCCCATCAGGCCCAGGATGGCGAATCTACGAATCATGATCTCTCAATCCCCCGCGAAAGCGATGAAGGTCCGCTCCGAACCCTAGAACCCCCCGGGGTGACGCGTCCAGGCACCCCCGTGCAGCCCCCTCTGGACCCGAACGAAGCCTTCTTCCTACGATGAGGCGCCTGTGGCTGCCCACGTGCGTCCTGCGCAACCAGGCAGCGGAGGGGAGCACCGCGTGAAGCACGGCATCGAGCTGGATGGGGTGACACGCATGGTGAACGGCGAGCCTCACCTCGCGGACATCCACCTGAAGCTCGAGCCCGGCTCCTTCAATGTGCTGCTGGGCCGCACCGGCGCCGGCAAGACGTCCCTGCTGCGCCTCATGGCCGGGTTGGATCGCCCCACGTCGGGAGCCATTCGCGTCGACGGCGTCGAGGTGACGGGCGTGGATGTGCGCCGCCGCAACGTGGCCATGGTCTATCAACAGTTCGTCAACTACCCCTCCCTCACCGTCTACGAGAACATCGCCTCTCCGCTGCGGCTCTCCGGCCGCCTTGGCCCGAAGGAGCTGGACCGACGCGTGCGGGAGACGGCCGCCGCGCTCCGCCTCGAGCCCTTCCTGGACCGGCTGCCCGCGGAGCTGAGCGGAGGACAGCAGCAGCGCACGGCCATGGCGCGAGCGCTGGTGAAGGACGCCTCGCTGCTGCTGCTCGACGAACCCCTGGCCAACCTCGACTACAAGCTGCGCGAGGAGCTGCGCGCGGAAATCCGTCAGCTCTTCCGCGATCGCCCCGCCGTGGTGGTGTACGCCACCACCGAGCCCACCGAGGCCCTGCTGCTCGGCGGGCGGACGGCGGTGCTGGACGAGGGGCGCCTGCTGCAGGTGGGTCCCACGCTGGACGTCTACCACGCGCCCGCCACCGAGCGCGTGGGCCAGGTCTTCAGCGATCCGCAGATGAACCTGCTGGACGTGGAGGTGACGGAGGAGGGCACCGAAGCACGGCTGTCGCCCGAGGTGTCCTTCCCGCCAGCCGAGCACCTGCGTGGGCTCGAACCGGGCCGCTACCGCCTGGGCCTGCGCGCCCACCACCTGCGCCTCGAGCCCCGCTCTCCCGAGGACGTCCGCATTCCCGTGCGCGTGGAGGTCGAGGAGGTCAGCGGCTCGGAGACGCTGGTGCATGCGACGCATGACGGCATCGCGCTCACCGCGCAGGTAGAGGGCGTCCGCTCACACCCCTACGGCGCCGAGCTGGAGCTGTTCATGTCTCCGTCCCGCTGCTTCGTGTTCAGCCCCGAGGGTCGGCTGGTGGCCGCGCCTCCCTTCACCCCCGAGGAGTCATTACATGGCCAGGATTGAGCTACGCGGCATCGCCCATGCCTACCAGGCCGCGCCCCGCTCCGAGGAGGACTTCGCGCTCCGCCCGCTGGAGCTCGTCTGGGAGGACGGCGGCGCCTATGCGCTCCTGGGGCCGTCCGGGTGCGGAAAGACGACGCTGCTCAACATCATCTCCGGCCTCCTCCAGCCCACCCGCGGGCAGGTGCTCATCGACGGCGCCGACGTCACCGCCGCCCCGCCCCAGGCGCGCAACATCGCCCAGGTGTTCCAGTTCCCGGTCATCTACGACACGATGACCGTCTTCGAGAACCTCGCCTTCCCGCTGCGCAATCGCGGCGTGGACCGCGCCGAGATACAGGCACGGGTGGAGGAAGTGGCTGCCCTGCTGGAGCTCACTGGAGATCTACGGCTGCGCGCGAGTGGCCTCTCCGCGGATCTGCGCCAGCGGATTTCCCTGGGCCGAGGGCTGGTACGCAAGGACGTAGCGGCCATCCTGCTCGATGAGCCACTGACCGTCATCGACCCCCATGTGAAGTGGCTTCTGCGCCGCAAGCTGAAGCAGGTCCACGAGCAGTTGAAGGTGACGCTCGTCTATGTGACGCACGACCAGGTGGAGGCGCTGACGCTGGCGGACCGGGTGGTGGTGATGAACGGAGGCCGCGTGGTGCAGGTGGGCACGCCGCAGGAGCTGGTCGAGCGCCCTCTGGACACCTTCGTCGGCTACTTCATCGGCAGCCCGGGGATGAACCTGCTGCCGTGCATCGTGGAGGACGGCGCGGTGATGGTGGAGGGACAGCGCATCCCGCTGGACGCGGACGTGTGCGCACGAGCCCGCACGGCCGGTGGCGAGCTGCGGCTCGGCATCCGTCCGGAGTTCCTGCGACGGGTGGCGGAGGGCTCACCCCAGGCGCTGCGCGTGGAGGTGACGCAGGTGGAGCACCTGGGGCGCCACAAGCTGGCCACCACACGACTGGGGGAGCAATCCCTCAAGGTGCGCCTACCGGAAGAGGAGCGCCTGTCGGCGGGCGAGTCCTGTTGGTTGGAGCTGCCTCCACGCTGGACGATGCTCTACGCCGGAGGCCGTGCCATCACTTGAGGAGGGGAGCCTTGGAGAAACCCACCAACCACCGCGCCTGGCTGCTGGTGTTACCCGTGCTGCTGGCCGTCTCGTTCAGCGCCGTCATTCCGCTGATGACGGTGGTGAACTACTCGGTGCAGGACATCCTCGGGCCGGAGCAGCGCGTCTTCGTGGGCACCGAGTGGTTCCGCAAGGTGCTCAGGGATCCGGAGCTGCACGGGGCCCTGCGGAGACAGCTCGGCTTCTCGCTCGCGGTGCTGGCGCTGGAGCTTCCCCTGGGCGTGGCCCTCGCCCTGGTGCTGCCCCGCCACGGTCGGCTCGCGTCCCTGGCCCTCGTGCTGCTGGGGCTGCCGCTGCTCATCCCCTTCAACGTGGTGGGCACCATCTGGCAACTCTTCGCCCGCGGCGACATCGGCCTGCTGGGCGTGGCCATCAACGCGCTCGGCCTCGAGTACAACTATACGGCCAACGCGCTGGACGCCTGGCTCACGGTGCTCGCCATGGACGTGTGGCACTGGACACCGCTGGTGGCCCTGCTCTGCTACGCCGGCCTGCGCGCCATCCCCGAGGCCTACTACCAGGCCGCCCGTATCGACGGCGCCTCGACCTGGGCCACCTTCCGCTTCATCCAGCTCCCACGCCTGCGCGGAGTGCTCACCATCGCCGTGCTGCTGCGCTTCATGGACAGCTTCATGATCTACACCGAGCCCTTCGTCCTCACCGGCGGCGGGCCCGGCAACGCCACCACCTTCCTGAGCCAGTACCTCACCCGGCTCGCCGTGGGCCAGTTCGACCTCGGCCCGGCGGCGGCCTTCTCGCTCGTCTACTTCCTCGTCATCCTCCTGCTCAGCTACGTCTTCTACACCGCGATGACGCGCACGAAGGAGGCCCGATGAGCCTCTCCCGCCTCACCGCCCCGCTCTATCTCCTGGCCAGCTTCGTGCCCATCTACTGGCTGGTGGGCATGTCGATGAAGACGAACGAGGAGATTCTGGGCGGCTTCACGCTCTGGCCCCAGAGCCCCACCCTCGCCAACTACGTCACCATCTTCACCGACCCGGACTGGAGCAACGGCTACCTCAACTCGCTCACCTACGTGGCCCTCAACACGGTGCTCTCCGTGCTGCTGGCGCTGCCCGCGGCGTATGCCTTCTCGCGCTACCGCTTCCTCGGGGACTCGCACCTCTTCTTCTGGCTGCTGAGCAACCGCATGGCGCCTCCCGCGGTCTTCCTCCTCCCCTTCTTCCAGCTCTATTCGAGCATCGGCCTGTTCGACACCCCCTGGGCCGTGGCCCTCGCGCACATGCTCTTCACCGTGCCCCTCGCGGTGTGGATCCTCGAGGGCTTCATGTCCGGCGTGCCGCGCGAAATCGACGAGACCGCGTACATCGACGGCTACGGCTTCCTCCGCTTCTTCGTGCGCATCTTCCTGCCCCTCATCCGCTCGGGGGTGGGGGTGACGGCCTTCTTCTGCTTCATGTTCAGTTGGGTGGAGCTGCTGCTGGCGCGCACCCTCACCTCCGTGGAGGCCAAGCCGATCGTCGCCACCATGACGCGCACCGTCAGCGCCGCCGGCATGGACTGGGGCGTACTCGCCGCCGCCGGCGTGCTGACGCTCGTTCCAGGCGCCATCGTCATCTGGTTCGTCCGCGACTACATCGCCAAGGGCTTCGCCCTGGGGAGGGTGTAATGGACCTGGAGTGGATGGCCTGGACGACCCCGACCGCCAGCTTCTTCACGATCATCGCGCTGCTGCTCGCCGGCTACACGCTGTGGGGGGTACTCTCCCCCTCTCTTCCGCGCAAGGGGCTGCTGCCCATGGCCACCACCCGCGGAGACCGACTCTTCCTCGGCCTGGTGGGAAGCGCCTTCATCCACCTCGGGTGGCTCGGGCTGACGGATGCCTCGGTGTGGTTCGCAGTAGGGATGTCATTGTTGTTCATGCTGTTCATCGCTCGATGGGGGTAACACGGTGAAGAACACGTTGAGATATGCCCTGGCCCTGGCCGTCGCGGTCCCCATGTACGGCTGCAAGAAGGAGGCGAAACAGGAGGCCAACAAGCCAGCCGCCGCCGCCCAGCAGGTGGACGTGGCCGCGCTGGAGAAGGCCGCCGAGAAGTGGGTGGACCAGGAGTTCCAGCCCAGCACCCTCACCCGCGAGCAGCAGCTCGCGGAGATGAAGTGGTTCCGCGAGGCCGCCGCTCCCTACCGTGGAATGACGATCAACGTCGTCTCGGAGACCATCGACACCCACGTCTACGAGTCCAAGACGATGGCCAAGGCCTTCGAGGAGATTACGGGCATCAAGCTCAATCATGACCTCATCCAGGAGGGTGACGTCATCGAGAAGCTGCAGACCCAGATGCAGTCCGGTCGCAGCATCTATGACATGTACGTGAACGACAGCGACCTGATTGGCACGCACGTGCGCTATGGGCACGTGGTCGCGCTGTCGGACTTCATGGAGGGCGAGGGCAAGGAGGTGACGCTACCCACGCTCGACATGGATGACTTCATCGGCAAGAGCTTCGTCACCGGGCCGGACGGGAAGATGTACCAGCTCCCGGACCAGCAGTTCGCCAACCTGTACTGGTTCCGCTACGACTGGTTCAGCCGGCCGGACCTCAAGGAGCGCTTCAAGAAGAAGTACGGCTACGAGCTGGGCGTGCCGGTGAACTGGTCGGCCTACGAGGACATCGCCGAGTTCTTCACGAACGACGTGAAGGAGCTTGATGGCGTCCGGGTGTACGGCCACATGGACTACGGGAAGAAGGACCCGTCGCTGGGGTGGCGCTTCACGGATGCGTGGCTGTCCATGGCGGGTGTGGGCGACAAGGGCTTCCCCAACGGCAAGCCAGTGGACGAGTGGGGCATCCGCGTGGAGGGGTGCAACCCGGCCGGTGCGTCGGTGGAGCGAGGCGGCGCGGTGAACGGCCCAGCCGCAGTGTACGCGCTGACGAAGTACATGGAGTGGCTGAAGAAGTACGCGCCGCCCGAGGCCTCCGGGATGACCTTCTCCGAGGCCGGCCCCGTGCCCGGACAGGGGAACGTGGCGCAGCAGATCTTCTGGTACACCGCCTTCACCGCGCCGCTGACGAAGGAGGGCCTGTCGGTGGTGAACGAGGACGGCACGCCGAAGTGGCGCATGGCGCCCTCGCCGCACGGCCCCTACTGGGAGGAGGGCACCAAGCTCGGCTACCAGGACACGGGCTCGTGGACCATGCTCAAGAGCACTCCGCTGGAGCGGCGCAAGGCCGCGTGGCTGTATGCCCAGTTCACCGTGGCCAAGAGCACCTCGCTGAAGAAGTTCCTGGTGGGGCTGACGCCGATCCGGGACTCGGACATCCGCTCCGAGCACGTGACGAAGGTGGCGCCGAAGCTGGGCGGCCTGGTGGAGTTCTATCGCAGCCCCGCCCGCGAGGCGTGGACGCCCACCGGCACCAACGTGCCCGACTACCCGAAGCTCGCCCAGCTCTGGTGGCAGAACGTCAGCCTCGCCGTCACCGGAGAGAAGACGCCCCAGGGCGCCATGGACACGCTCGCCCAGCAGATGGATGACGTGCTGGGACGCCTGGAGCGCGCCGGGATGAAGACCTGC
>QKJM01000781.1 GCA_003249315.1 Archangium sp. | reverse complement strand
GAGGGGGAGAGGGGGCACCCGTTCCGGATATTGAGGGCGCACAAGAACCGCTTCGGCTCGACGAACGAGATTGGCGTCTTCGAGGTGAAGGGGGCGGGGCTGATGGAGGTGGCGGACCCGTCGGCGCTGTTCCTGGCGGAGAGGCCGATGGGGAAGGCGGGGAGCGTGGTGACGAGCACGCTGAACGGGACGAGGCCGCTGTTGGTGGAGGTGCAGGCGCTGGTGGCGCCGACGGGCTACGGCACGGCGAGGAGGACGGCGATGGGGGTGGACGGAAACCGGGTGGCGCTGCTGGCGGCGGTGCTGGAGAAGAAAGAAGACATCCCGCTGGTGGGGTGCGATCTCTTCGTGAACGTGGCGGGAGGGATGCAGCTCTCGGAGCCGGCGTGTGACCTGGCGGTGTGCGCGGCGCTGGTGAGCAGCCTGCAGAACCGGCCGTTGGAGGCACAGACGCTGGTGCTGGGCGAGGTGGGCCTGGCGGGCGAGGTGCGAGCGGTGGGGCAGGTGGAGCCGAGGCTGGCGGAGGCGGCGAAGATGGGCTTCCAGCGAGCCATCATCCCGCAGGGGAGTGCGAAGCGGCTGGAAGACACGAAGCTGCAGGTGGTGGGAGTGGAAACACTCTCCGAGGCCCTGGGAGCGATGTTCGACTGACCGTGTATGCCCCCTCTCCCTCTGGGAGAGGGCTGGGGTGAGGGACGACGCTCCGGCCGAGTCAGGGAGTGCCCAGCCCAGGTCAGTGCATGACGCACTCGTCGTCGCGCATCGAGGCCACCACGGCCTCGTAGTCCAGCGTCAGGACGGCGCAGATACTCCGGAGCGTGTGCTCGGCGGGAATCATTCCGGCGCGCTCGATGCGTCCATAGATGAGCACTCTGAGGTCGATGGCGTCGGCCACCTGCTGCTGGGTGAGACCCGCGTTCGTCCGGGTCTCTCGGAGCAGCCTCGCGAGCTGACTGATCTTCAGGGTGGAGATTGGGAAGGCAGACATGGGTGCTCCTGCTCGTAGGAATTCGCGGAGTCTGGCACGAGACAGAAGACCTTTTGAATCCAGACGGCGACTTCACCTCGCTTCGAAACGGAGCTGGAGGGAACGCAATCCCTCCGCGTCCCACAGCGTCAGTGAGGACGGGCCCAGGGGCTCCTCCGGCAGCTCCACTTCCACCACCACGCGCCGGAACGAACTGTCCGGCGCGCGAGGCCCCGGGGACCACACCCGCAGCACCGTCGCACGCACGCCGCCCTCCCCCACCAGCTCCGCGCCCGCAGCCGTCCATGGCTCCCCGCCCAAGTTGCGCACCTCCAGCTCCAGCGCCATCCTCCCTCGGGCGCGGTAGGCCATCATCTGAGTGATCTTGAGGGTTACCCCAGGCCGCTGGGTGAACGCCGCCCCGGGCAACAGGGCCTCGGCGATGACGCCCGCTGCGTCCATCAGCCCGGCCTCCAGCATGCCGGTGAGGCCGTCCGGCCCCGACTGCGCCTCACGCACCCTCTCCAGCTCCGCCTCGCACCGCTCGGCCGCCTCCCAAGCCTCCCGGGCCTCCTGCCGGTAGGACTCCGCCGAGCGTGACTGGCGATAGACAGCCACCTGCTGCTCGGTCGGCGCCGGATGCACCACCAGGAGGAACTCCGCGGTCGCTGGCAGCGCTCCATCCGCGAAGCGGACCGTCATCCGGAACCGCGCTCCCGGCCGCAACTCATCCGATGGAACCAGGGTGAGAACATCCTCCCCCATGAGTACCCGCCAGAATTGCTCGCGCCCCTCCAACATCAAGGACCCCTGCAACAGGGCCGTGTCGAAGGTCAGTGTGAGGGTCCGGTCAGGACGAACGGGTATCTCCGGCACCTCCTCGGACGCGTCCGCCCGCAGCTCGATGCGACGCACGCCCGAGGGTTCCCAACGCGCGGAAGAGGGCTGCGCAACGACAGGGACACCCGAGAGCAGCGACAGCAGGAGACGGGCCGAGGAGAACAGAGAGGACATGGACGCTCTATCTCTTGGGTGGAGGGCTCGGTGACTCGAAGCGCTGCACCACCTTCGCACTCATGGCCGTTGAGATTGTAGCGGTCTCCGACCCGACGTTGCCGCCACGCCCGGGGCCCATACCTGCCTGTCGATCCCTCTCATCCCACGCGATCATGCAGACGGGAAGAATCCGCCCATCGGGCAGACGGGCCTGGGTGAAGCGACCGTGGACGCGCGACTCCCAGAAGAAGAGCCGCCCCGTCAACTCAGTATCCGCGGGCAACTGCCCGTACTCACGCGTTGTCACCAGGGTGGTGGGACCCTCTCGCACGGTGATCCATCCGGGGCATCCCTGGAGGAGAGGCCCAGCTCCCGCATGGCCTCCACAGCGCCGGCAGGGCACTCCTCGGAGGGTGGAGTGAGGCGCACCTGGGGGCCGGAGCAGGCCGCCTGGGCCACGGTGGCGCACACGAGGCCCGCGTTGCGCAGGGTGTCGCGCATCGTATTGGACTTCTGCTGCTTCTTCTGCGGAGTGCCGGTGGCCCGCGGCCGTGGAGTCTTCACGCGCATGCTGTGCTCGGAGCGCGTCGCGCTGGCGACGGGCGCAGGGGTTGCCGCCCTCGGGAGCGCTGCGCCCTCGCCACCATCCGGCGGCCCATGCACGGGCGCCACTTCCTGGCCGGGTGCGACGGGGGCCGACTCCCGCTCCAGTGGGACGGGTGCCTTCAGTGGAGAGGTAGGAATCACCCCGGGCGCCATGGCGAGCACCACCAGACCCAGGGCCAGCCCGATGCCGCCCCAGAGCCCCCACCGCCAT
>QKJM01000499.1 GCA_003249315.1 Archangium sp. | reverse complement strand
CTCGGGTCTCCTCCTTCTCTTCCGCGAGCAGCTCCGCGGACACCTGCACCTTGGGCTCGTCGAGCGTGTCGGCCGCCCCGGAGGTGAAGGGGTTGCGGGTGGGGGGAGGCGTCGCGTCGTCGTCGGTGAGCGCCGGGATTTCCGGCGGTGTGGGCCGGGACGCGGCGGGGGCGGGGCGCGAGCCGCTTGGCCGGGTCCGGGCGGGAGGCGGCTCGGGCGCGCGGGGCGGGAGGCTGGCGGGCACCTGTACCTGCACGGCCGGGGCGGCCGGTTTTTCGCTCTTGGCTTCGCGGGCCTCATCCTTCAACCGCTGCTCGAAGGCATTCCACTCCTTCTCGAAGTGGGGGGGATCGGCCTGGCCGCGCTCGCGGTGCTTGAGGGAGGGCGCCCACTGGACGGCGTAGGACTCGCCCTTGTGGAAGGTGGGCGGCGGGGGCAGGCCGTAGGTGGCCGGGTCGAAGAAGGACTCGTCCAGGTCATGGAAGCCGTAGGCGCGCGCCTTGGCGAGGAAGCTGGGGAGGATGCCGGTGGGCGAGTGGTAGCCGAGGATGTGGCCGTCGTCGTCCTTGGTGACGGGGGTGAAGACGAAGATGTCCTGGGTGCGGTACTCGCCCTTCTCGTTGAGGGGGAGCACCTCGGAGAGGGCGATCGTCTTGCGGCTGCCGTCGTGCAGGCGCTCGCAGCAGATGACGAAGTTGATGGCGCTGGCCACCTGGGCGCGGATGGCCACCATGGGCAGCTCGATGCCGGACATCAGGCAGAGCGACTCGATGCGTCGCAGGGTGTCCGTGGGGGTGTTGGCGTGGGTGGTGGCCAGCGAGCCGCCGTGGCCGGTGTTCATCGCCTGCACCAGGTGGAAGGCCTCGCCGCCGCGCACCTCGCCCACCACGATTCTGTCTGGCCTCAGTCGCAGCGCCGAGTGCAGCAGGTCTCCCATGTCCACCTTGCCCTTGCCGAACTTGTCCGGCGGGCGGCTCTCGAAGGGCACCACGTGGCTCTGGTTGAGCTGCAGCTCCGCCGAGTCCTCGATGGTGAGGATGCGCTCCTCGTCGGGGATGAGGGAGGAGACGATGTTGAGCAGCGTCGTCTTGCCCGAGCCGGTTCCTCCCGCCACCAGCATGTTCAGCTTGGTGTGGATGCCCGCCTCGATGAGCCGCGCCATGGGCGGCGTCATCGACTTGAACTTCAACAAGGAGTTGATGGTCAGCTTCTCCTTGAAGAACTTGCGGATGGAGATGGTGGTGCCCTTGCGGGCGATGGGGGGGATGACGACGTGGATACGGCTCCCATCGGGCAGACGCGCGTCGAGCCGGGGGCGCTCCTCGTTGAGCAGGCGGCCCACGAACTGGGCGATGTTGCGCGCCGCGCCCAGCAGCCCCTCCTCGGTGAAGGTGGCGTTGGTGTGGGTGAGCATGCCCTTGCTCTCTATCCACACGTCGGTGGGCCCGTTGATCATGATCTCCGAGACGGACTCGTCATCGAGATACGGGAGGACGGGTTTCAGGAAGGCGCGGATCGACTCGGAGTACATCGACATGGACCCGAGGCTAACGCGAGCGACCGCTTTCCCCCAAGAGAAGGACTCGCCTGGTGGACGGGCGGGGAGGCGGACTCCACGGGGACGCCGGACGCGCGCGGCGAAACCCGGAGCAGTGGCGCGAGGAGCGGGGGGGGGGGCGGGAGATGGCTGGTGGGGTGTAGAGTGTTATCTCTTCACCATGGGTATCCCCGCCCTTCCAGGCTTCGCCGAGCTCGAGCCCTTGGCCGAGGGAGATGAGTCCATCCTCTTCCGGGGCAGGCGGTTGGAGGATGGCGCGGAGGTGGTGCTCAAGTTCCCGGCCGCCTCCGAGGGGGCGCGCGCGGTGCGGCGGCTCCGTCGGGAGTGGCTGCTCGCCGGGTCCTTGCACGGGGCCAGGGGCGTGCGGCAGGTGTATTCCCTGCGGGAGCTGCCCGGTGGCCCGGTACTCGTCTGTGCCTCCATCGCGGGGCAATCGCTGGATGAGCTGATTGGCCATGGACTGCCCCTGCGCCGCGCCCTCGGGCTGGCGAGGCAGCTCGCCGCGGTGCTGGCCGAGGTGCATGGCCGGCAGATCATCCACAAGGACATCAAGCCCCGGAACGTGCTGGTGGACGAGGCGGGGAGGGTGTGGCTCATCGACTTCGGCAGCGCTACCCGGTTGCTCGAGGAGCAGCCCGGACCTCGGGCCCTCCGGGCCCTGGAGGGCTCGCTGCCCTACCTCTCCCCGGAGCAGACCGGGAGGATGAACCGCGGCGTCGACCATCGCTCGGACCTGTATGCCGTGGGCGTCACCCTCTATCAGATGCTCACCGGGCGGCTGCCCTTCGCGGGCGGAGATGCGCTGGCGTGGGTCCATAGCCACCTGGCGCTGGCCCCCGTGCCGCCGCGCCAACGCCTGCCGGAGCTGCCTCCGGTGGTGGAGGAGCTGGTGCTCAAGCTGCTGGCGAAGAGCGCGGACGATCGCTACCAGAGCGCCGCCTGCCTGGAGGCGGACCTGAGGCGGTGCCTGGCGCAGCTCGAGGAGCGCGGGGAGGTGGCCTCCTTCGCCCTCGGCCAGTGTGAGAGCGGTGGGTACTTCCGTCTACCCCAGCGGCTGTACGGGCGCGAGTCGGAGCGCGCGGCCCTCGAGGACGCCTTCGCCCGGATGGTGGCCTCGGGAGAGGCCACGCTGGCCCTGGTGGGAGGTTACTCCGGCATCGGCAAGTCCTCGCTGGTGCAGGAGCTCTATCGCCCCATCACCGCCTGCGGCGGCTTCTTCGCCAGCGGCAAGTTCGATCAACTCTCGCGCGACGTCCCCTACGCCACCCTGGTGCAGGCCCTGAGGGGCCTGGTGAAGGATCTGCTCACCCTCGAGGAGGCGGAGCTGCGGGGCTGGAAGGAGCGGCTGCGCACCGCCCTGGGCGCCCACGTGCGGTTGATGGTGGAGCTCATCCCCGAGCTCGCCCTGCTCACCGGCCCCGGCGAGCCCATCGCCGCGGTCGGCCCAGCCGAGGCGCGCAACCGCTTCCACTTCGCCTTTCGCGGCCTCATCCAGGTCTTCGCCACCCCGTCGCATCCGCTCACCCTCTTCCTGGATGACATGCAGTGGGCGGACCCCTCCTCCTACGACTTCGTCACCGCCATGCTGTGCGAGGGCGGCATGCGCTACCTGCTCGTCATCCTCGCGTGGCGGGACAACGAGGTGGATGCCTCCCACCCCTTCTCCCTGCATCTGGCGCGTCTGCGTCGCGAGGGGCCGCTGCGCTGCGAGCTGCGGCTCGGTCCCCTCGAGCGGGAGCACGTCTCCAGCCTGCTGGAGGATGCGCTGGGCTGTGCCCCCCGGAGGTGTGCCTCCCTGGCGGAGCGAGTGCATCGGCAGACGGGTGGCATCCCCTTCTTCGTCCTCCAGTTCCTCCGGGCGCTGTACCGCGATGGGCTGCTCATCTACGACGGCCACTCCTGGCGCTGGGAGGACGAGGCCATCGCCCGCAGGGGCTACACCGACAACGTCATCGATCTGCTGCGCGAGCGGCTCTTCGAGCTGGAGGCGCCGTCGCGGGAAGCGCTCTCGATCGCGGCGTGCATCGGCAACTCCTTCACCCTGAGCACCCTGGCCCTGGCGAGCGCGGAGCCCGAGGAGCGGCTGGCCGAGGCCCTATGGTGGCCGGTGCGCGAAGGGCTGGTGGTACCTCCCTCCAGCTATGAGCGCGGCGAGCTGCCGCCGGTGGACGAGCCCTTTCGTTTCCAGCACGACCGGATTCAACAGGCCGCCTATGAGCTGATCGCCCCGGAGCAGCGCGTGGAGACCCACCTGCGCATCGGTCGCCTGCTGTTGGGGGGCACGCCGCCGGAGCAACTTGACGAGCGAGTCTTCGAGATCGCCAACCAGCTCGCTCGGGGTGCGAGGCGCATGGCGCCAGAGGAGGAGGCGCGGGTGCTGGACGTCTACGCGCGCGCCGCTCGCAAGGCCCGGGCCTCCTCCGCCTACCGCTCGGCGCAGCGCTTCTTCGAGCTGGCCACCGACCTGCTCTCCCCCGAGGCCTGGGAGCGCGACTACGGTGCCACCTACGAGCTGTTCCTCCAGCGCGCCGAGTGCGAGTACCTCTGCGGCCATTTCGAGCAGGCCGAGGTCCTCTTCGAGCTCATCGACCAGCACGCCCACACGCGGCTGGAGCGGGCACGCGCCGCCAACCTGCGGCTCAAGCTCTACCAGGTGGCCGGTCACTATGACCGGGCGCTCGCCATTGGCCGCGCGGCGCTACGCCTGCTGGGGATGAACCTGCCGGAGGAGGATGAGGCGCTGGGCCCCGCCGCGGAGGAGGAGCGCAAGGCGATCGACGCGCTGCTGGCGGGCAAGGACATCTCCGAGCTCGAGCAGGCCCCGCCGATGAGAGACCCGGATGCGCGCGCCATCCTCACCCTCATGGTCGCCCTCGGGCCCATCACCTACATCTCCCGCCCCCAGGCGCTGTGGCTGCATACGCTGAAGATGCTGCGTCACACGCTCGTGTACGGCAACACCGAGGAGTCGTGCTTCGTCTACAGCACCTACGCCATCATGCTGGTGTCCGTCCTCGGCGACATCCCCGCGGCCAATGCCTTCTCCGAGCTGTCGCTTCGGCTCAACGAGCGCTACGGAGATCTGACCTACCGGGGCGTCATCCTCCACATCCACGCGGACCACGTGAACTTCTGGGCTCATCCCTTCGTCACTGGCATGCCGATCGTCGAGCGCGCCTTCCTCGCCTGCCAGGAGGTCGGGGAGCTGGTGTTCGCCGGCCACGTCTCCTTCGAGGCGGTGTGGCAGCACCTGGAGTACGAGCAGTCCCTGGAGGAGGTGCTCGCCGCCAGCGAGCGCTACGCCACCTTCTGCCTCAAGACGCACAACGAGCCCGTCTACCAGACCATCCGTCTCCAGCAGCAACTGGTGCGCAACCTCCAGGGGCGTACCCGCTCGCTGGACACCTTCTCCGACGACACCTGGGACGAGGAGCAGGCCCGCGAGCTCGTCGTCTCGACCAACTTCGGCTGTGGCGTGGCCTTCCTGCACATCGCGCACATGATGGCCGCCTGGTACCACCGCCGGCTGGAGGAGGCCCAGTCCCACGCGGAGCGGGCCGAGGGGGTCCTCGGTGCCACGGCCGCCATGCCCATCGAGGCGACGTACCACTTCTTCCGGGCGCTGCTGCGGACGCGGCTCGACGAGCGGCTGGAGGGAGCACGGCGCGCGGAGAACCGGGAGGCCCTCGCCGAGCACCGTCGTCGCCTGGCCCACTGGGCCGAGCACTGTCCGGAGAACTTCGCCCACCGGCTGCAACTGGTGGACGCGGAGCTGGCGAGGCTGGAGGGGCGACCGTGGGATGCGCTGCGGCTCCATGAAGTCGCGGCGGCCCGGGCGCGTGAGCAGGGCTTCCTTCCCCACGCCGCCATGGCCCACGAGCTGGCCGCGGAGCTGTCGCGGCAGGAGGGGCTGTCCACCGCCGCGCTGGCCCATGTGCGTGCCGCCCACGAGGACTACCTCCGCTGGGGGGCCCTGGCGGTGGCGCGCCGCCTGGAGGGAACCTGGCCCGGGCTGCTGCGGCCGAGAGAGAAGGGGGACGCCTCCGGCTCCCAGGCCTGGGCACTGGACGCGCTCAGCGCCGTCAAGGCCCAGCGGGCCATCTCCAGTGAAATCGTCGTCTCCGAACTGCTGTGTACGCTGATGCGGGTGGCGCTGGAGAATGCCGGGGCCCAGCTCGGAGCGCTGCTGTGGGTGGAGGGCGAGCAGGTGGTGGTGGAGAGCATGGCCGGGCCGGAGCAGGTGGAGGTGGGGCGACGCCCGCTGACACCCGAGCTGCTGCCCGCCTCGCTGGTGGCCTACGTGCGCCGCACGGGCGAGGCCGTCATTCTCGGTAGCGAGGCGGATCGGGCCCGCTTCTCGCATGATCCCTATCTGAGCGTGCGTCGGCCCCAGTCGGTGCTGTGCCTGCCCATCTTCCACCAGCGTCGCCTGGTGGGGCTCCTGTACCTCGAGAACGCCCTCACGCCGGGCGTCTTCACCGCCGGCCGGCTGGCGGTGCTGGAGCAGATCGCCGCCCAGGCGGCCATCTCCCTGGAGAACGCGCGCCTCTACGAGACGTTGGAGCGAGAGCGTGCCCAGCTCCAGGCCATCCTCGACCACTCCCCGGCGGTCATCTACGTCAAGGACACGCAGGGGCGCTACCTGATGGTCAACCAGCGCTTCGAATCGCTCTTCCATCGCTCGAGCGAGGCCATCCTCGGAGGGACGGACCTCGCGCTGCCCATGGCCCGGGACACGGTGGACCGGCTCCAGGAGAACGACCGGGCGGTGCTTGCGTCGGGCATGCCGCGGACGTGGGAGGAGGAGGTGCAGTCGCGCACGTACCTGTCGGTGAAGTTTCCGCTGAGGAAGGGGGAGGGGCCGATCTACGCGGTGGGCGGCATCTCCACGGACATCACCGAGCGAAAGAGGGAGGAGCTGGCCGAGAGACTGCTGGCGGAGGCCGGTCGCAAGCTGGCGGCCTCGCTGGAGTACGAGTCCACGCTGAAGACGGCGGTGGGGCTGGCGACACCGGAGCTGGCGGAGGGGTGTCTGCTGTACCTGGCGGGAGTCGAGGAGTCGCAGGCCTGGGGGGCGTTGGCCACGGAGCCCAGGGAGGAGGAGGCGATGGTGCTGCGTGGGGGCGTCGTACCGGCGGTGCTCCTGGAGTCCCTGTGGCGGGAGCAGGCGGGGGAGGGGCCGGTGGACGAGGTGCTCTGGGAGAAGCTGGAGCCGGGGCCGAGGGAGCGGCTGGAGGCGCTCGCGCCGAGGTGGGGGCTGTATGTGCCGCTGCTGGCCCATGGCAGTCGGTTGGGGGTGCTGTGTCTGTTGCGGTGTCGGCGGGCGCCGGACGAGAAGGACCTGGCCCTGGCGGAGGAGCTGGGGCGCCGGGTAGCGTTGGCGTTGGACAATGCGCGGCTCTACCGCCGGGCGCGGGAGGCCATCGCGCTGAGGGACGACTTCCTGGTGGTGGCCTCGCACGAGCTGCGCACGCCGCTCACGCCATTGCGGCTGCAGTTGCGGCGCATGGAGCAGGTGGTGGGCCGGGAGCAGCAGGGGGCCCCGCTGGCGCGCATGCTGGAGGGGGGGCTGCGGCAGGTGGATCGGCTGGAGAAGCTGGTGAGGGACCTGCTGGACGTGTCGCGGCTCTCCTCGGGGCGGTTGCAGCTCCAGCTCGAGGAGGTGGACCTGGGCGAGCTGGTGGAGGCGGTGGCCGCGCGCTTCGAGCGGCTGCTGGAGCAGAGCGGCTCCGACCTGCGGTTGCGGGTGGAGCCGGGTGTGAGGGGGCGGTGGGATGGGGGGCGAGTGGAGCAGGTGGTGGAGAACCTGCTGGGCAATGCCCTCAAGTTCGGAGAGGGCCGTCCCATCGAGATGACGGTGGAGCGGGCTCCGGAGGTGGCGAGGCTCACGGTGCGAGACCATGGCATGGGAATCGCGCGGGAGTACCAGCAGCGCATCTTCGGGCGCTTCGAGAGGGCGGTGCCCACGAGGAACTACGGCGGGATGGGCCTGGGCCTCTACATCACCCGCCAGCTCGTCGAGGCGCACGGAGGCTCCATCCAGGTGTCGAGTGAGCCGGGGGCCGGGGCGACCTTCACCGTCGAGTTGCCTCGGTATGTCGAGGAGGAAGGGCTGGTGGCGCAGGGTCCTTAGGGCCGGGAAGGGCGCAGTCCGGGGCGGGGCGTGGGGCACTTCGCGCTTGCCTCGTCAGACCGCAAAAGTAGTGTTCGCGAGCTGCCCTTGTGGAGCGGCACACGGACGCGAGAAGCGGAGGACGAATGGGCGCGATGAAGGAGAGTCTGCCGGCGGACTGGAGGAAGGTGCTGAAGGGGGTGGTGGAGAGTCCAGAGTTCGAGGAACTGGAGCGGTTCCTGGAGAAGGAGAGGCGCGAGCACACGGTATATCCGTCGGAGGAGGATTTGTTCTCGGCCTTCCGGATGACGCCGTACGAGAAGGTGAAGGTGCTGGTGCTGGGGCAGGACCCCTACCACGGGCCGGGGCAGGCGCACGGGCTGGCGTTCTCGGTGAAGCCTGGGGTGAAGCCGCCGCCGTCGCTGGTGAATGTCTTCAAGGAATTGCAGAGCGACCTGGGGATGCCGAAGCCGAGGGACGGGTACCTGGAGCCGTGGGCGAGGCAGGGGGTGCTGTTGCTCAACGCGGTGCTGACGGTGAGGGAGGGGAAGCCCAACGCGCACGAGGGGCACGGCTGGGAGCGCTTCACGGACGCGGCCATCCGAGCGGTGAGCGACAAGGAGGAGCCGGTGGTGTTCCTCCTGTGGGGCAGCTACGCGCAGAAGAAGGAAGCGCTCATCGACACGAAGAGGCACGTGGTGCTGAAGGCGCCGCATCCGTCGCCGCTATCGGCGAAGCGAGGCTTCTTCGGGAGTCGGCCCTTCAGCCGAACCAACGAGGCGTTGAAGGAGCGGGGGCGGGAGCCGATCGACTGGGAGCTGCCATCTTGAGGTAGGGTGGGGGCTTCTTCCAACGGGGGTTGCCTGCATGAGTCGTGGCGTCGAAGGTTCTCGGGTGCGCTGGTGGGGGGTGGGGGCATTCACGCCGGAGCCGACGGGCCGGCGTTTCGCGGTGGCACCGGACACATACGCGGAGGAGCTGGCGCGGGCGGCGGTGGGGTTGAGGGTGAGCGTACCGGAGCGGCTGGGGGCGGGAGAGGCGCGGGAGGTGGAGCTGACGCTGCCGAAGCTGCGCTCCTTCCAGCTCGAGGAGGTGGTGGCCGCGGTGCCGGAGTTGAGGGCGCTGAGGGCGCTGGCGGACGGGTTGGACAAGCTGCCTCCGGAGGCGGCGGAGGAGAGCATCGAGGCGGTGGTGGGACGCGGGAGGCTCTCGGTCGCGGTGGGCGCGGCGCTGCGCGAGAAGGCGGCGGCCGTGGAGGTTTCCAGGGCGCCCACGGGAGGCAATGGCGTTCCCAAGGCAGTGGCGCCGTCCGCGCGGAAGGAGCCGGACCTGGTGGACGCCATCTTCGCGAAGACGGAGACGGCGCGGCCGGAGCAGTTGGCGAAGGCGGGGGTGGATGCCTTTCTGAGGGCGATGGGGACGCGCTCGACGAAGCCGGTGGTGGCCGCGGAGGTGACGGCGCCGGCGAAGGCGCTGGTGGAGGAGGCGGTGCTGGCGACGGCGCGGGACGTGCTGGCGGCGCCTGGGGTGGCGCGGCTGGAGTCGGCCTGGCGTGGGCTGAAGCTGCTGGTGGAGCAGTGTCCTGGCGCCTCGGGGATGGCGGTGGAGGTGCTGGACGTGGAGGGAGGGGTGGTGGAGGCAGTGGAGCGGGAGCTGCCGGAGGAGCGCTTCGAGCGACCCGATGCCCTGTTCGTGGTGGAGGAGGTGGGGGAGGTGGGAGTGCTGGAGCGGCTGGCGGACCTTGGGGAGCGGATGCAGCTTCCGGTGGTGGCGTCGGTGCCGGCCTCGCTCTTCGAGGAGGCGATGGAGGAGGACGGTGAGG